>DXFK01000113.1 GCA_019114495.1 Candidatus Blautia stercoravium | reverse complement strand
TATTTTCCAGAGGAATAAAGGTATTCAGCGGAAAATGGGAAGAGTACGGAAAATCATCAGGATTGCAGGTGAAATGAATCCAGTCGTCCATATATGGACTTTGGGGGCTGACATAGGAGTATGGAGTATGCGTATTTATAATTATAGCGCTGTTCGGAATAGAGCATAGGGGCTTATTTTCGATACAGAATTCTGCCTTGGTCTTCACCAGCAGAAGAAGATAGTGATTTAAGCCGTTGGGGCAGAAAAGTTCAAATGGTGGATTATGCCTGGTATGGCATCCGCCGTATAGAAGCTGGAACATAGAGGCTCCTTTCTCGGTGACTGAAATAAACAGAATTTGTTAGTTTTGGATATTATAAAATATGACAGATTTTATGTCAAATAGATAATCTGTTTAAAGGCCTTTTTGGTTGCTTCCATGATAGATGCATCTCCCTTCGCTGGTTGAATAGAAATCGTATTTTCAGTTGTGTTTGATACGAGATAATATATAACGAAGCAGAGGGTATGTCAATGATATGGCGTCATGATTTTGCAGAGTGATGAAGTATGACGAGAAGACCCTTTTTTTTCCGCCAGGAATTTCAGCACTCTTCATATTGGTATATCAGGAAAAATGTGTTATACTGAAACGCACAGAAAGAAATAAGGGGTAGATAAATATGGCAAAAAAGAAAACAAAGAAACGCAACTATAAAAAAGCCAAGAAAATCGTGCTGGGTATTCTGATTGCCTATATTGTCGTGCTGGCAGTTGTTTACGCAGGCGGAGTGTTCTATTATTCCGGGCACTTTTATCCCGGCTCTAAGATTAACGGGCTAGACAGCGCCGGAAAGACTGTAGAAGAGGTGGAACGTGATATAGAAAGTCAGATTGCCTCCTACGAACTGGTCATTCAGGAGCGGGAGGGTAAGACGGAAAGTATTACAGCATCCCAAATCCAGATGAAATATGAAAATGACGGCACTGTGAAAAAATTGAAAAAGCAGCAGAACCCATTTACCTGGTTTTTAGCCTTTGCCCATCAAAAGGATTACACCATGTCAGCAGCAACTTCTTACAGTGAAGAGGCGCTGAACCAGGCTGTAGAAGCTCTGGCTTGCATGCAGGACGCCAATATGGTGAAGCCTGTGGACGCACATCTGGAAGTTACGGAAAACGGCTATGAAATCATTCCGGAAACCCAGGGTACAGAACTTGACAAGGATAAGGTGAAGGAAGCTGTCAAAAATGCGATTCAAAGCGGTGCACAGGAGGTTAATCTGGATGAAGCAGGCTGCTATACAAGCCCTTCTGTTCTAAGTACAGATGAAAACCTGGCAAAAGAGAGAGACCAGGGAAATGCATTCCTGAATGTAACGATTACTGTGGATTTTGCAGACCGTCAGGAGGTTATCAATAAAGATGTCATGAAAGACTGGCTGACAACAGATGACAGCGGAAATGTAACGTTAGATGAAGCCAAGGTGAAGGAGTATGTGCAGCAGTTAAAGTTAAAATATGATACCTTCGGAAGCTCTCGTCAGTTTAAGACAGCCACGGGAGAGACCATTACCGTATCAGGCGGGGATTACGGCTGGCTTATTGCACCTAATGACACTACGGCGAAAATTATCGAAGCAATCAAAAGCGGACAGTCCCAGACCATTGAGCCGGAATACACTTATACCGGCTATCACAGGGAGACAGACGAAATCGGCAATACCTATGTAGAAATCAGTCTCTCCAAGCAGCACATGTGGTTCTTTAAGGACGGACAGCTTCTGGTAGATACCGATGTGGTAACCGGAAATCACAACAAAGGATGGGATACCCATACTGGTGTATACGCCATTATGTACAAAGAGCGTGACGCAACTCTGGTGGGAGAAGACTACAGTTCGCCGGTAAAATACTGGATGCCGTTCTATGCCAATACAGGTATTCATGACGCAAGCTGGAGAAGCAGTTTCGGTGGTTCGGAGTATCTGAATAACGGCTCCCACGGCTGTGTTAATACACCGCCTGCCAATGCAGAAAAGATTTTCAATAACATTGAAAAAGGGGTTCCCGTAGTGGTATATTGAAATAGTATGTAAGCATAAGAAAAATCCAATCAAAGGAGTTTGAGATATGAATATAGTAGTTTTAGCAGGAGGAAACAGTACAGAGAGAGACGTTTCCATTGCATCGGGACAGGGAATCTGCAAAGCCTTGAGAGAGAGAAATCACCGTGCCGTTATGATTGACCCGTATTTCGGCAGAGAGACACTGGAGGAAGATTTATTTCCGGCAGAATATGATGTGGAAAAAGAAGCAGAGCAAATGCGCAGAAACAGCGCCGCACTGGAAGAAACCATGAAATCCCGCAGAGGCTTTTTTGGCCCCAATGTACTGACTGTATGTGAAAAAGCAGACATTGTATTTCTGGCTCTTCACGGTTCCAACGGAGAGGATGGAAAGGTGCAGTCTGTGTTGGACTTAATGGGCATCAAATACACAGGCTCTAATCCTTTAAGCAGCGGCATGGCCATGGACAAGGGCATTACGAAAATGGTATTTGAAGCCAAAGGTGTTCCTACACCAAAGGGAATTACACTGGAAAAAGGGGACAACAGCCGTCTCACCGACTACGGCATGGGGTTCCCGGTGGTAGTAAAACCTTGCTGCGGCGGTTCCAGTGTAGGCGTATTTATTGTAAATAATGAAGCAGAATATGCCCAGGCACTTTTAGATGCTTTTTCTTATGAAGATAAGGTGGTTGTAGAGCAGTATATTACGGGAAGAGAATTTTCCGTAGCCGTTGTGGACGGCAAGGCATATCCGGTTATCGAAATCGCACCCCTGCAGGGTTTTTATGATTATAAAAATAAATATCAGGCAGGTTCCTGCGTGGAAACCTGTCCGGCAGAAATTTCCGCGTCACTGACAAAGGAAATGCAGCGTTATGCGGAACAGGGCTATGAAGCGCTGAAACTGCAGGCCTACGCCAGACTGGACTTCATTATGGACGAAGAGGGAAATATGTACTGTCTGGAAGCTAATACTCTGCCGGGGATGACACCTACCAGCCTGATTCCACAGGAAGCGAAAGTCATTGGAATGAATTATCCTCAGTTGTGCGAAAAACTCATTGAGGTTTCTCTGAAAAAATATCAGTAAGGGGGCATAAGCCATGAAAAATCTCACGTTAGAGCACATCGCAGAAGCCTGCGGCGGCATTTACCGGGGAACAGAGGAGCAGAAAAAAGAGGAAGTCACCTGTATTTTTACGGACAGCAGAAAAGCAGAAAAGGGCGGCCTTTTTGTACCCATTAAAGGAGCCAGAGCGGACGGACACGATTTCATTAAGCAGGTCATGAAGCAGGGAACTCTGGCCACGTTATCAGAAAAGGATTTGGGAGCACAGCCCTATCCCTATATTCAGGTGGAATCTTCTCTTACTGCAGTGAAAGACATTGCGGAATATTATCTGAAACAGCTTTCTATTCCCGTTGTGGGAATTACCGGAAGTGTGGGAAAGACCAGCACAAAGGAAATGATTGCAGCCGTTCTTTCCCAGAAATACAATACGCTGAAGACCCAGGGGAATTTTAACAATGAGTTGGGACTTCCCCTGACGATATTCCGGCTGCGGGATGAGCATGAGATGGCAGTGGTGGAAATGGGTATCAGCGATTTTGGAGAAATGCACCGGCTGGCGAAAATTGCCAGACCGGATACTTGCGTGATTACCAACATCGGTCTGTGTCACCTGGAATTTCTCAAGTCCAGAGACGGTATTTTAAAGGCCAAGACGGAAATCTTTGATTATCTGCGGGAAGACGGTCATATTCTTTTAAATGGAGATGACGATAAGCTGGTAACCGTACAGGAAGTAAAAGGGATTAAGCCGGTATTTTTCGGAATTGAGAATCACCAGGGTATCTGGGCAGATGAAATCAAGCCGGAAGGTTTGAAGGGCATTTCCTGCCGGATTCATGCAGGTGAGGAGAGTTTTTCCGTGCTCATTCCGATTCCCGGTCATCATATGGTCTACAATGCCCTTGCAGGAACAGCCGTAGGTCTGACATATGGTTTAACCCTGGAGAAAATCAAGGCAGGTATCGAAAGTCTGCAGCCGGTCAGCGGAAGATTTCACATTATGGAAACCAACAGTTATACGGTAATAGATGACTGCTATAATGCAAATCCGGTTTCCATGCGGGCGTCTCTGGATGTACTGGCAGACGCTTTGGGCAGGAAAGTGGCTCTGTTGGGCGACATGGGAGAGCTGGGGGCTGATGAAGTGGAAATGCACCGGGAGGTAGGCGAATATGCGGTGTCTAAAGATATTGATGTGCTGCTTTGCGTAGGCGAGTTGTCTGCATATATGGCCAAAGCAGCGAAGGCGAAAGCGCCGGATAAAGAAGTGCTGCACTTTGCAGATAAAGAAGCCTTGATGGCGCAGCTTTCCCAGGTTGTGGAAAAGGGAGATACTATTCTGGTAAAGGCGTCTCATTTTATGGAATTTGACAAGCTGGTGGCAGCGCTGTCAGGGAAAGCAGTTTGAAAGTCTCCCTGATACAAAGTTGGATAGAAGAATTTACAAGAAGAATATGGATGTCTTTTACATGCTGCGGTATGTTGGAGACATCCATATTCTTTTTTGTTGTGCGAAAATACATTGCGTTATGATAAATACTTTGTAATTCTTGCGAAATATTTTGTTTTCTGTTATAATTTCAGAAGTGTGCATGGCTGTATAGCTATGGAAGATACTATAACGTAAGGAGGACATTACACATGCTGAATGATATTTTAAGTGCGGTAAATGACTTTATGTATACCTATCTGTTATTGTTTCTGTTGGTAGGAACGGGCATTTACTTTACGGTTCGTACACGTTTTGTACAGGTAAGGCTTCTGAAGGAATCCTTTCGTGTATTAAAGGAAAAGGCAGGAGAAGAAAATGGGAAGAAACAGGTTTCTTCTTTTCAGGCCTTAATGATTTCCACAGCTTCCCGGGTAGGAACGGGAAATATTGCCGGAATTGCTACTGCTATAGCGGCGGGAGGCGCAGGTGCAGTGTTCTGGATGTGGCTTATGGCTGTAATCGGAGGCGCGTCTGCATTTGTGGAAAGTACGCTGGCACAGGTTTATAAGGTGAAGGATAAGGATGAATTTCGAGGAGGCCCTTCTTACTACATGGAAAAGGCTCTGGGAAAACGGTGGGTTGGAATTCTGTTTTCTATTCTGCTGATTGTCTGTTTTGCCTATGGGTTTAACGGGCTGCAGTCCTTTAACATGTCATCCTCTCTGGAATATTACATTCCGGGATACAGCGATACCATTTATCCAATGATAGTAGGACTCATTCTTGCAGCAGGTACAGCTTTTGTTATTTTCGGAGGCGTTCACAGAATCGGCTTTATTACATCTGTGCTTGTGCCTATTATGGCAGGTACTTATCTGCTTATCGGACTTGTTACGATTTTGATGAATCTTACGGAACTGCCTCATGTGTTTTCCATGATTCTGTCTCAGGCCTTTGACTTGCAGGCTTTTGCAGGAGGAATGGCCGGAAGCGCAGTGGTTATTGGTATTAAGAGAGGTCTTTTTTCTAATGAAGCGGGTATGGGAAGCGCTCCCAATGCTTCTGCGAGCGCATCTGTCAGCCATCCGGCGAAACAGGGAATGGTGCAGGTGCTGTCTGTTTTCATTGACACTCTGCTGATTTGCTCTGCAACGGCTATGATGGTGCTTCTTTCAGGTGTGCAGGGAGAACCTGGCGTATTAGATGGGATTCCTTTTGTACAGAAAGCCATTTCCGCAAATGTGGGTAACTGGGGGATCCATTTTATTACACTTTCTATTTTCGCCTTTGCTTTCAGCAGTTTGATTGGAAATTATTACTATGCAGAGTCCAATATTCTGTTTATTAAGAACAATAAGACTTTGCTTCTGATTTTCAGAATTAGCTGTCTGGTGGCAGTATTTCTGGGAGCTCAGGCAGATTTCTCCATGATGTGGAATATTGCGGATATTACTATGGGCTGCATGGCGACTGTGAATATTCTGGTAATTCTGATTCTGGGAAATACGGCTGTGAAGGTATTAAAGGATTACGAGAAACAGAGAAAAGAAGGAAAAAATCCTGTATTTAAGGCAAAAGATGTAGGGGTTGAGCATACGGATTGCTGGTAAAAAACTTATTTTATAAAGAATGAGAAACTGCCCTGCAGCGGCATATTTTCAGGAAAAGCTTTGTTCTGAAATGTGCTGTTGCAGGGCAGTTTTTTTATTTTGTTAAGGCACGGTTCTTTTTCAGTGTTTCCAGAATGATATTCTGAGTATATGCACCCAGATGTTTTTTGTCTTCTTTGTCCAACTGGTCCGGATACACAGGCTTGCAGTATTCAACGACTACCTTGCAGGGCTTGATTTTCGGGAAGTGGGCCTCGAAAATTTCTGCAGAATTGCTGATGGCAATGGGCACAATAGGACAACCTGCTTTGGTGGCAATTTTGAAACTTCCGTCATGGAAAGGCAGCAGTTCCAGTTCATCCTTTCCTTTGTTGCGGGTTCCTTCCGGGAAAATGCAGATGGAAATCCCGCTTTTTACTTTCTCAATAGCAGTAAGAATCGTTTTCATTCCGGCTTTAATGTCCTGTCTGTCCAGAAACAGGCAGTGCAGATAGCGCATCCAGATAGAAAGCAGAGGGATAGGCTCCATTTCTTTTTTTGCCACATAGCCGGTCAAATCCGGGCAGAGCACATAGGTCAGCAGAATATCGAAGAAACTTCTGTGGTTTCCGATATAGAGTACCGCCTGGTTTTTCGGGACATTTTCGTGTCCGATAACGGTAATTTCAGCGCCGGTTACCTTTAAGATAAGGCGAAATACCGCCTGGATGATGCGCAGGGAACTGATGTCCTTGGCGCGTTTGTTAAATTTTCCGATGACCCATTCCACCAGAAGGATGGGAATGGACAAAATCAGGTATCCGATGACACAGATACACACAAGAATAAATCGCAGCATGATAAGCACCTTTTCCTTTTTTTGGTCTTGTAATGTTAAGAATGTGTTGTGAAATACTTTTATTATAATGAATGAGCAAAGGATATGCAAGGGAAAACGAAAAGAGGGCAGGGAGTTTTGAGGCATATTTTCCCTCTGCCCCGCATACATTTAGGATAAGGCTGGTAAAGTGAAGGCGGCAAATCATGGGAAAAAGGACAGCAGGACTTTTGTTACTGGTGCTGTTTTCCTGCTTTTTGTATGGATGCAGTATTGAAAAGGTAAGAGCAGGGGATGGAATAAAGCCGGAATATACGGTGATGAAAGAAGCCGATTTTCCGGAAAAGGTGAAGGAACTGATTGCTCAGAATCAGGAAACCGAGTTTCAGATGACTTATCAGGACGCAGGCTATCTCTATCTGCTGAAGGGATATGGAAAGCAGGAAACAGGGGGATACAGTATACAGATTGAGGATTTGTCTCTCTGGGAAAATGCCATTCACCTGGAGACGGTGCTCATAGGCCCCAAGGACGGGGAAGAATTGAAAGAAGAGCCTTCGTATCCTTGTCTGGTGGTGAAGATGAAATACCGGGAAGAACCGGTCATATTTGAATAGAAAAGGGGTTAAGGTGTGGAACTGATAACAAAAAAGGTAAGAATGTTAAAAAGAAAATGTGAAGCAGTAAGTCAGATTACGTTTGATGAAGATTTGAATGTGCCGGACGTGAAACCGGACATCGGCAGAATGATTCAGAAAAAGGGAGATATTCAAATCGAGGACATCCAGATTTCAGAAGGAAAGGCCTATATTACCGGCGCTTTGGCAGTCTGCCTTTTGTATGTCAGTGACAGCCAGGAACGGAAAATACAAAGCCTTATGGGGACTCTGCGCATAGGAGAGACATTGAATCTGGAAGGGCTGGAAAATGGAGACAAGGTACAGCTGAAATGGGATATTGAAGATTTGAGTGTGCAGCTGATTCATTCCCGGAAGCTGAATATTAAGGCGCTGGTGACATTCACAGCCTATGTGGAAGAAATGCTGGACACCGCTCTGCCAATCAGCGTGGAGGATGAGGAAATTTCAAAGAAAAAACAGGATATTTCTGTTATGGGGGCCGCCGTACATAAAAAAGACACCATGCGGGTAAAAGAAGACATAGCTTTAAGTTCCAACAAGCCGGATATTTATGAACTGCTGTGGAATACCGTAGAAATCCGCGGACTAGATATTCGGGCAGAAAACGACAAAATCGGAGTGAAGGGTGAACTTTTTGTTTTTGCCCTCTACAGCGGCAATGATGACAACAATTCCCTTCAATGGCTGGAACATTCGGTGCCCTTTTATGAAGAGGTGGAGTGTCCAGGATGCAGCAGTGACATGATTCCCAACGTGGAAATTGCAGTGCCACAAAGTGATTTAAAGGTGAAACAGGACGAGGACGGAGAAGAACGGATTATCAGCGTGGATACGGTTCTGGAACTGGAAATGAAGATTTATGAGGAAGAGGAACTGTCCCTGCTTATGGATGTCTATACTCCGGTACGGGACTGCCAGGCCATACGGGAAAATCAGAAGCTGGAGAGCCTGTTGGTGAAGAATTTTTCCAAATGTAAGGTTAATGACCGGATAAAGGCCGAGAACAGCCAGGGCAAAATTCTGCAAATCTGCCACAGTGACGGTAATGTAAAGGTAGATAGTACGCGGATTGTGGAAAACGGCATTGAGACAGAAGGCGTAGTACGAGTGCGGATTCTGTACATTGTCAGCGATGATGAAATGCCTTTTTATGCCATGGAAACCATGATACCTTTTACTCATGTCATTGAGGCGAAAGGCATCAATGAGCAGTGTGTTTACCATTTGCGGACAGATTTGGAACAGCTTTCCACCACCATGATTGACAGCGACGAAATCGAAGTGAAGATTGTGATGAATCTCAATGCGCTGGTAATGAATCAGACGGAAATGGGGATTATCCGGGAAATCGAAGAGCGGGAACTGGACCGGGAAAAGCTGAGAAGCATGCCTGGAATCGTGGGGTATCAGGTGCAGCGGGGCGATACTCTGTGGGATATTGCCAAGAAATTTTATACTACCATTGAGAATATTATGGAACTGAACGGGCTGGAGAGTGAGGAAGTCAAACCGAGGGACAGTCTGATATTGATGAAAAAGGTGGAGAGGTAAACAGCCAGTATCAACAGTTTGCAGCAGCCGTCAGCTATTGGGGTAGCTGGCGGCTGTATTCTTTCGCACCTTAATGGAAAAGATGCCGGACAGAAGCACATGGGAATACAAAGTCCCCGCAGTATATGCAGGGTTTAGAACAGGGTCTGGAACAAGGATTAGAACAAGGTATAAAGAGTAGTGTCCGGAAACTGCCATAATGAGTTAAGAATGAAATCTCACCAGCACTGAAACAAATGTCGGTGAGATTTTTTATGCCATATTCCATACTCTCTGCACTATTTCTCCATTACCAGTTGAAAATTTCCCCTTTTTCAGATAGAATAGAGTGTACTAAAACGGATACAATATACAATATCGTTATTTTGCTTCAGCATATTGTATACGAAATACAAGATTGCGGGAGGAACACACATGAGACTAAGAGCACTTGCAAAGATTAATCTTGGTCTGGATGTTCTGTGCAGAAGAGAAGACGGATACCACGAACTGCGCATGATTATGCAGACTATTAATATGTATGACCAGTTAGATATGGAGATCAGCCGGAAACCTGGTATTAAGATTTCCACAAACCTGCCTTTTGTGCCGGTAAATGAAAACAATTTGGTACACAAGGCAGCAAAGCTTTTGATGGACGAGTTTGACATTCAAGAGGGACTTACTGTAGATTTACAGAAGTTTATTCCTGTAGCGGCAGGTATGGCAGGAGGAAGCTCCGACGCAGCGGCAGCTATGATTGGAGTCAACCGTCTGTTCCATCTGGGGCTGTCTGTAAAGGAATTAATGGAGCGAGGCGTAAAAATCGGGGCAGATGTACCGTATTGCCTGTTAAGAGGAACTGCACTGGCAGAAGGAATCGGAGATAAATTAAGGGCGCTTCCGGCCTGTCCGGACTGCTACGTTTTAATCGGAAAGCCGGGCATTAGCGTATCCACAAAATTTGTCTATGAAAATCTTCATGCAAACGAGCTGGAATATCATCCGCCCATTGACGAAATGCTGGAAGCGATTCAGTGGCACAATCTGTATAAAATCGCTGACCTTATGGGAAATGTACTGGAGACAGTCACCATTTCCCACTACCCTGTCATAGAGGAAATCAAAAATCATATGAAAGACCATGGGGCTTTAAATGCCATGATGAGCGGAAGCGGCCCTACGGTGTTCGGACTGTTTGATGATAAGAAACTGGCGGAGCATGCCTGTGAGGCATTAAGAGAAAGCCATCTTGCACGAACTGTTTTTCTGACAACAGTGTTTAATAACGGCGGAAGGAGGAAGTAAAATGGAACTGGAAATGCATATGGACGAATATCTCCCTTTGCGGGATGTTGTCTTTAATACACTGCGAAGAGCGATTTTAAAAGGTGAATTAAAGCCGGGAGAAAGGCTGATGGAAATTACTCTGGCAGACCAGTTGGGCGTCAGCCGCACCCCAATCCGGGAGGCCATTCGTAAGCTGGAACTGGAGGGGCTGGTGGTTATGGCTCCTAGAAAAGGAGCGAAAGTGGCGTCCATTACAGAACGGGATTTAAATGATGTGCTGGAGGTGCGCAAAGGCATGGAGGTTCTTGCTGTTTCACTTGCCTGCGAGCGGATTACCAGAGAAGAGATGGAGAAGCTGGAAGAAATTGAGAGCCGGTTTCAGAATCTGATTGAGGAAGGAAATCTGACAGAACTGGCGGAAGTGGATGTGGAATTTCACGACACCATTTACAATGCCACAAATAATAAAAGGCTGGTGCAGCTTTTGAATAATCTGCGGGAACAGATGTACCGTTACCGCATGGAATACCTGAAGGACATTGCAGTAAGGAGAACCCTGGCAGAGGAGCACCGTTCTATCTGTGAGGCTTTGAGAGCGCAGGACGAGAAAAAGGCGCTGGACTACATCAAAGTCCATATCGACAATCAGCAGAAAGCTATTATCCGCAGCCTGAATCAGGAATAAGCAGAGAGACCGGCAGGAATAGAATAGAAAGATTGCGGGATACTAAAAGGGAGGTGAAAGCCTCTCTTTTTCGTTGGTTAAAAAGCGACAGAATATGATTTTCAGGAGGAAGGGCATGGACTGCAAGATTTCGACCCATATAGAAGAAAATGAAACATATGTCAGAAGCAGGCTGTACAACTGTGACGACTGTATTATACGTCCCATGATTTTGGGAGAGGAGAAAAAAATCAGGTGTCTGGTGGTTTATATAGAAGTGGCTGTCAGCAACATGATGCTGGAAGATTCGGTAATTGGAAAACTGGTAAATCATATGTGGGAAATGCCCGCGGAGGAAATTCTGCAGTTTGTGAAGGAAAACGGAATGGGAATTTCTGACGTGCAGCCTTTGGATACCATGGATGCGGCTTTTGCTTCTATGCTGGCAGGCAATGCAGTTTTCTTTCTGGACGGGTATGCCAGAGCCATCAAGGTATCCAGCAAGGGGTATCCGAACCTGTCTGTGGCAGAGGCTTCCAGAGAAAAAGTTTTAAGAGGTTCTAAGGAAGGGTTTACCGATGCAGTGAAGACGAATTCCGCCCTGGTAAGGAAACGGATTCGGGATACCAGATTAAAGGTGAAGCAAAAAACACTTGGGGAAAGAAGTCAGACTTTGGTGCAGCTTTTGTACATGGAGGACTTGGTGCGGCCGGAACTTCTGCAGGATATAGAAGAGAGGCTGGACTCTTTTGTCATTGACGGTGTGCTGGATTCTGGGGTGATTGAACAGCTTACTGAGGAAAGCTGGATTTCGCCTTTTCCCCAGTTTCAGACCACAGAGCGGCCGGATAAGTGCGCATCGGAGATTTTAAACGGAAGGATTCTGCTCTTGTGCGACCATTCCCCTATTGGTATGCTGCTTCCGGCGGCGTTTGGCGATTTTCTGCAGGTCAGCGAAGACCATTATAACCGCTTTGAAATCGTATCTCTGCAGCGGCTTATCCGGTATGCGGCAGTGTTTTTTACTATGCTGTTTTCCGGAACTTATCTGGCTGTGACAAATTTCCATACCCAGGTGCTGCCGGCCAGCCTGATTCTGTCTTTTTCAGAGGCGCGGCAGGGAGTTCCCTTTCCTAGTGTACTGGAAATTCTGTTTATGGAAATTGCTTTTGAGACTATTCGTGAGGCGGGGGTGCGTATGCCAGGACCCCTGGGAGGAACCATTGGCATTGTCGGCGGTCTGATTGTGGGGCAGGCGGCTGTGGAGGCCAATCTGGTCAGTCCCATTGTAGTGGTAGTGGTGGCTGTGACGGCACTTTGTTCTCTGGCTATTCCCAACGAGGAATTTTCTGCACCATTCAGACTTTTGAAGTTTGGCTTTATTTTGCTGGGAGGAACGCTGGGAGTGTTTGGAATCCTTCTGGGGCTGTATCTGACTGCCAGTCATCTTGCTGGATTAAAGAGCTTTGGAATTCCGTACCTGACGCCTTTTGCAGCACAGACAAAGGCAGGCTACAGAGGGGAAGGAGACAGTTTGATTCGTGCGCCTTTCCGCTTTTTGACCAGAAGGCCCCTTTACGCACAGGGAAATCAGAAGGTACGGCTTCGCATGGAGAAAGGGGAGAAGTGATATGTTTGCAGACAATGCTCAGATTTCCCACAGACAGCTTTTCAGACAGATTCTTTTAGGGCTTTCGGGAATTTATTTTCTGGCAGTTCCAGTTTGCGGGGAATTAAGGGGAAGACAGGGAATTCTTTCTCTTCTTGGGGGGATGGTTATTTATTTGTTTTTATGTATTTATTTTATCCGTTTTAAGACGGTCTTTCGCAGCCCCCTGCAGTATATGGGGAAAACAGTAGGCCGCATTTTTATTCTTCTGTATTTGTCCTGGCTGTGGCTGGCAGGAGTGTATCTTCTGCTTCTGATTGCCCGTATTACAGACCGTTTTCTTATAGAAGGAAGCGTACCCTGGGTTGTAATTGGACTGGCCGGGGCTGCAGCGTATCTGGGAAGTCATCAGGGGCTGGAGAGACGGGGGAGAATGGCAGAGGTGTGCTTTCCCTTTGTTATGGTCATTTTAGTGGGGATGCTGCTTTTAGGAATTCTCCGCATGAAACCGGAGTATTTAAGAGAAATTGGCCCTTTGAGTCTGAAAGGCTGGCTGAAAGGAACATATGAGGTGTGTTGTCTGTTTCTGCCTTTTGTTTTTTTGCCGGTGACTTTGGGAAATGTGAAGAAACCGGGGGAGACCGGACGGGTTATGGGCAGTGCAGTCATGATAATTACAGGTCTGCAGATACTGGGCCTTCTGCTTTTGCAGGGCAGTTTTGGACTGGGGGGATATGAGCATAAGGAATATCCGATGATTGATTTTATGTCCGGTATCCATATACCCGGTGATTTTCTGGAGAGAGTGGACATTTTCTGGCTGGCAGCTGTGCTGTTCAGCGTACTTTTCGCTTTAGGCAGTATATTTTTTTATAATCATGAACTGCTGGTACGGGTAAAAATGGAAAAGACGGCATGGATTGCAGCAGGAGGCATTGTTTTTGCTGCTCTGGTATGTGAGAAAGAGGAAGTTTCTCTGGACCTTTTTCTGAATGTGACTGTCGGAATTTATGGCCCTCTGTTCCTGCTTCTGCTTTTGTTCGGTGCAGGTTCTGCCCGGAAAAAGAAAGCACTGGCCGCCTTGCTGGCTCTTATCTTTTTGCCCCTGACTGCCTGTGGTGTCTCCTTGGAAAACAGGGTGTTTCCCCTTGCCATAAGTGCAGATTATCAAAATGGACAGTATGAACTTATCTACGGAATTCCCGGCCTTACCCAGATAACCGGGCAGGATAAGAAATCCACAGAAAACAGTCAGGCACAGGCGGTTGCCTATAAGGGAAAAGCTCCCAAAGAAGCAGAGGAAAATTTTAATAAGAATCAGGAAAACTATCTGGATATGGGACATTTGAAGGTACTGATTCTGGGGGAAGGAATTCTGCAGGAGAAAAAAGCGCTGGAGGAGCTTTTGCAGTATTTGGAAGAGAAACCAGCTGTGGCGGGAAATCTCTACGTATTTGCCTGTGACAAGCCGGAAGAACTCATGAGTCTGGAGAGTCAGAACACAGATTCCGTAGGCGAATATCTTACAGGAATTTTGGAAAACAATCTGGAGGGGAAACCAAAGGACGCAGTTACTTTACAGGATTTGTACAATGCATGGCACAGAGAAGAGGAATTCCCCCGACTTCCCATTGCAGAGGTGGTGAATAAAAGGCCGCAAATCCGTCAATACTCCTGGTGAAAGAAAACCGGGAGGTACATAGAATATGGACGGGAAAAAAGACTGGAAAAATAGATGGATAGACAGACTGGGAAACCGGAAGGCCGTGCTGAATGCAGTGTTGGTTAGTCTGGCGGGTGTGTTGTTTCTGACGGGAATTTACCTGGTGCACTTAAAACGGGAAAACAGAGAAATACGCCAGCGGTTGGAGCGGGAAATCCAACAGGGCATTGCGGGAGAGGTGTTCCGCTTTCATGTGGTGGCCAACAGCGACCGGGAGGAAGACCAGGAAGTAAAATTAAAGGTGAAAACAGAAATTACGGAATATCTGGAGGAATTGCTCCCGGAGGATACAGATTTGGAAAAGACAAAAGAAGCGGTCCTGACCCATTTGTCGGAAATAGAAGCCAGAGCGGAGAAGGTGATGAACCGGGAGGGCTTTGATTATGAGGCCCAGGCTGTGGTGGAGAAAACCTGGTTTCCTGAGAAAACTTATGGAGACTGTACCTTTCCTGCAGGAGAATATGAGGCTTTGAATCTGCGGCTTGGAAAGGCGCAGGGGCATAACTGGTGGTGTATGCTGTATCCGTCTCTTTGCTTTATTGATGAGACTTATGGTGTGGTAACAGAAGACAAGAAGGAAGAGCTGAAGGACGTGCTTACAGAGGAAGAATTCCTGGAAATTTTAAAAGACCCGGAGAAAAAAGAAAAGGTGCGCATTGGATTTCGGTGGTTTTCATCTTGAAATCTGTCTCTGTAAAGGGTACAATGAAAACTAAACGAGAAAATGACAGGTAAGAGGTATCCTATGAATCAGAGAAAAGATGCGCCCATTGGTGTTTTCGACTCCGGTGTGGGCGGATTAACAGTGGCAAGGGAGATTATGCGAAATCTTCCCCACGAAAAAATTGTATATTTCGGAGATACGGCAAGAGTACCTTACGGCAGCAAGTCCAGGGAGACGGTTATCCGCTATTCCAGGCAGATTGTCCGTTTTTTAAAGACACAGGAAGTAAAAGCCATTGTAGTGGCGTGTAATACCGCAAGTGCATTGGCACTGGAAACCATTCAGCAGGAAATGGACATTCCCATGTTGGGGGTGGTAGAGCCGGGAGCAAGAGTAGCAGCGAAAACTACGAGAAATAAGAAAATCGGACTTATCGGTACCCGGGCAACGGTGAAGTCAGATTTATACCGTACCATGATTCAGAAGACAGATCCGCAGATTCAGGTCATTGGTCAGGCGTGTCCCCTGTTTGTGCCTCTGGTAGAAGAGGGGTGGCTGAAAGATTCTGTGACCATAGAGGTAGCTAAACGGTATTTGAAGCCTTTGCTGGAGCAGGATATTGATACCCTGATTTTGGGCTGTACCCATTATCCTCTTCTGCGTTCTCTGTTAAGGGGGCTGGTGGGGAATAAGGTAACGCTGGTAAATCCCGCATATGAAACAGCAAGAGAACTGGGACGGCTTTTAAAGGAAAAGGAACTGGAAAATGAAGGAAGGGCAGAGGAAGAATTCCCTTATCGTTTCTTTGTCAGCGATGAAGAAGCGTATTTTCAGGAATTCGCCAATTCCATCCTGCCTTATGATGTAAAAATGACGAAGCAGATAAATATTGAGGAGTATTAATCATGACAAAAGATGTGTTGGTTACGGTAAAGGGCCTGCAGAGTATAGAGGCGGGAGAACCGGAAGAAGTAGAAATGGTATCCAGAGGAGATTATTACTACAAGAACGGGCATCATTATATTTTCTTTGATGAAGTAATAGAAGGCTTCACGGAAAGTACACGAAACAGTATAAAAGTATCGGACAACAGTGTGGAGGTTAAGAAAAAGGGACTGACCAATGTGCAGATGATTTTTGAAGAAAACAAGAAGAACCTTACATATTATGCCACACCTTTCGGGAATCTGCAGATGGGCATTGCTGCCACAAAGATTGATGTGAAAGAACAGGAAAAAAGTCTGGATATTTCTATTGATTATGCATTGGAAATTAATGCAGAGCATGCGGCGGACTGCCGGATTTGCGTGAATGTGAGACAAAAGGATGCGGGAGAGTTTTCGCTTTGCGGGAATTAAAAAATATCCCACCAAACCAGATGAGATTTTGCTCCGGTTTGGTGGGATATTTTTTATTTGCCTTTGCTCATACTCGCAGCTTTGTCCTTCATGCGGGCGAACCAGCCTTTTTTCTTAGCCGGCGGTGTCAGTGCGCCGCGCAGGCCTCTGACGCCAATGATGTAAATACCGCTTACATCTGCCTTGACTTCTTTCTTTACAGGAATTAAATCATAGATAGACTCGTCTGCAACTAAAGTCATAATCTTTGGTCCGATTTTCGCCTTTACAATGGGCAGTTTGGAACGTCTCATCAGCTTCGGCGTCTGGTCAATGACCATCTGCGGAAGACCGGATTGTTTGATAGGCAGCCGCTTTTTGTCGATAATCAGCATAGAGATTGTCTGCTTTGCCGCCTCCATCTGTTCCTGCTGTGCTTCCTGTTTCTTCTGTGCTTTCTTTCCCAGAAAATATAGAACAACAAGCCCAATGACTAAAATGATTAAAATAATCAGCAATATTGTTCCAGCCATTTGCGTTGACCCTCCTACTGTTTCTATTTCAATAAATTCATACTTTAAATATTCTATCATTCTTTCAGGGAAAAGGCAACTGAAAAGTTGACGTATGCAGGCACTTTGTGGCATAATTGCTTATGTAAATGCAAACAGAACAGAGAGGAAATTATATAATTATGAAGAAAAAAATTGTAACCCTTCTGCTGGCCCTTTGTATTCTGGGAATGACAGCCGGCTGTGGAGAAAAGAAAACCGATACGGATAAGACGGAGAAGACAGCAGAGGAATTTGTTCTGACCAATGAAGACGGAAAAGTAGTGGCTGTGGACGTGGACAATCTGGATGATTACATCACTTTGGGAGAATATAAGAATCTGGAAGTGGAGGAAAGCCCTAAGACAGAAGTGACGGACGAAGATGTGGATTCCAGTATTCACTATGCTCTTCTGAATCAGTATACCCAGGTGGAGGTCACAGAAGACAGAGCGGTACAGAATGAAGATACTGTAAATATTGACTATACAGGTTATATGGATGGCAAAGAGTTTGACGGAGGTTCAGCAACCGGTGCAAATTTACTTATCGGTTCAGGTTCGTTTATCAGCGGTTTTGAGGACGGACTTATCGGTCATAAAAAAGGAGAAGAAGTTACTCTGGATTTGACGTTCCCGGAAGATTATCAGGCAGAAGAGTTGCAGGGAAAAGCCGTGCAGTTTAAGGTGAAAATAAATAAGATTTCACAGGCGCCGGAACTCACTGACGAATGGGTAGCGGAAAACACGGATTATAAGACTGTGGCAGAGTACAAGGCAGCCCAGAAGGAATCTCTGCAGAAGAGTGCGGATGCAGACTACGAAAGCCAGGTGAAATCTGATTTATTTTCACTTGTAGTAAATAGCACAGAGTTTAAGGATTATCCGGAAGACCTGTTAAAGGATACGAAAAAGAAGGTCAGAGAGCAGCTTGATTCCATGTATCAGTCACAGCTTGGCATCAGTCTGGACGATTATATTAAACAGCAGAATATTTCCGAAGAAGACGAAGACAAGGCGCTGACCGAACAGGCGCAGAATTATCTGAAACAGAATCTGGTGGTGCAGGGGATTCTCAATGCAGAAGGCATACAGATGACAGAAAAAGACTACCAGGAGGAAGAAGAAAAATTTGCGCAGCTCAGTGGTTTTAAAGATGCGGCCACTATGGAAAGCTATTATTCTGACAAGACGGTCATTAAGGAGAGTGTACTCTGGAATCGGGCATGTGATGTTTTGATGTTAACCGCTACTGTGAAGGAAAAGGAAGCAGAAACAGGAGATAAATAATCTATGGCAAAGAAAAGGGATACAAAGACCAAAAAGAAGAGACGTCTGCTGTTATTGGAAATAGCCGGAGTTGCTGTTCTGGCAGCTCTTGTGGCAGGTCTTGTTCTGTACAGGAATGTTTTTTCAGATACAAGAGATGCAGTTTTAGAGGAATACATGGGCTATATCGAGAAGAAGGACTATGAGAAGATGTATGCACTTCTGGATGCGTCTTCCCAAAAAAGTGTTGCCAAAGACAATTTTATTACCAGAAATAAGAATATTTACGAAGGAATCGAAGTAAAGGATATTTCTCTGGATATTCCAGAAAAGCAGGATATAGGTCAGCCCTTATCCTACCGTGTAACTATGGAAACTCTGGCGGGCGAAATTACTTTTGACAATGATACTTTTTTCAAGAAGGAAAAGGGAAAGTGGCGCATTGTGTGGGAAGATTCCATGATTTTCCCCGAGTTAGGGAAGGACGATAAGGTCAGTGTGACTTCTCTTGAGGCAAAACGAGGCAGTATCTATGACCGGAATGGTGTGCTACTGGCAGGTCAGGGCAATGTACAGTCTGTGGGTCTGGTGCCCGGTAAGATGAATGTGCAGCCAGAGGATGATATTAAAGGAATTGCAGCGATTCTCGGTACTACATATGAGAATATAGAGAAGCAGCTCCAAGCTTCCTGGGTGAAAGAAGACAGTTTTGTGCCATTGAAAAAAATGACGCAGGCTCAGCTTGATGAACCTTACACCAGCCCGGAAGGCACTTCTGTAGGAGCCAGTATTCAGGACAAACTTTTGGAATATCCAGGGGTGATGATTACGGATACTGAGAGTCGGGTATATCCTTATGGAGAAAGTACTTCTCATTTGTTGGGCTATGTACAGCAGATTAATGCGGAAGAACTGGAAGAGATGAAGGACAAGGGATATGATGAGCAGAGTTTGGTGGGCAAAAGCGGTCTGGAAAAACTCTATGAGGACCGATTGAGAGCCCAGAAAGGATATAAAATCGCCATTCTGGATTCTCAGGGAAATGAGAAGACTGCTCTGGCTATGAAACCGGCCAAGGATGGCGAGGAAATTCATCTGACGATTGATATTCAGTGGCAGCAGAAGCTGTATGACGCATATAAAGAGGACAAAAGCTGTTCGGTGGTTATGAATCCCAAGTCCGGCGAGGTGCTGGCATTGGTTTCCACTCCATCTTTTAACAGCATGGATTTCGTACTGGGCATTTCCCAGACGAAATGGGATGAGTTGAACAACGATCTGGACAAACCTATGTACAACAGAGTCAGGGAAACCTGGGCGCCTGGTTCCTCTTTTAAACCGGTAACAGGGGCTGTGGGACTTACCACTGGGGCATTTACGGCGGACGAAGATTTCGGCGCCAGCGGATTGTCCTGGCAGAAGGATGAAAGCTGGGGTAATTATAAGGTGACAACCCTGCATGAGTACAATGGTGCGGTGCTGAAAAATGCATTGATTTATTCGGATAATATTTATTTTGCCAAAGCGGCTCTGAAAATCGGGGCAGATACCTTTGCGAAACAGCTGGATAAACTGGGATTCGGACAGGATATTCCTTTCGATATCGGCATGACATCCTCTCAGTATTCCAACGGGGATACTTTTGAGACAGAGGTGCAGCTGGCGGACAGCGGCTACGGACAGGGTCAGGTGCTGGTGAATCCTCTTCATCTGGCTTGTATCTATTCGGCATTTTTCAATGAGGGAAATATGATTTCGCCTTATCTGGAATATCAGGAAGGCAAGAACCCTTCTTACTGGGTGGAAAATGCGTTTACACCGGAAGCGGCAGCTACTATTTATGAGGATTTAAAAGAAGTGGTAAGCAATCCGGAGGGAACCGGACACAGCGCTGCACAGGTGGCAGGCGTGGCTCTTGCAGGAAAAACAGGAACTGCAGAAATCAAGGAATCCCAGGATGATAAAGACGGAACAGAACTGGGCTGGTTCGCTGTGTATAACACAGAAGGACTGGACGGTCAAACCGTGCTGATGCTGAACATGGTAGAAGATGTGAAAGGCAGAGGCGGCAGCGGTTACGTGGTGAACAAAGACGTGGAGGTCTGGAACCAGGTTCTGGCAGAATAGAAAGCAGGTAAATGAAAGAAGCAGTTATATGAGGTCGGGAGAAATCCCGGCCTTTTTAAATGAACAGTTGATTTCTATTATACCGATTGGTATAATAAAGGCAGAAGCTTCAAGAATACGGAGTACAAAGGTGGTGACCATTATGGACAACAGGGTGGAAATCCTGAATGCGGCTCTGGATTTATTTCATGCCAGGGGCTACGACGCTGTGGGAGTACAGGAGATTGTAGAGCGGGCAGGCGTTACCAAACCGACCCTTTATTATTATTTCGGAAGTAAGCTGGGACTGTTGAAAAGTCTGTTGGAAAGCGGATACCAGATATTAGAGGACGGTGTGCTGGAAGCGTCCAGGACGAAGGCGGGACTTCCGGAGGTCTTGTATCAGGTGGCGAGAGTCTTTTTTGACTTTGCGGCTGCACATGAGAAATTTTACCTGTTTATGCTGTCGCTGTTTTATTCGGGAAGAGAGAACGAGGCCTTTCAGGCTGTTTCTCCTTTTATTCAAAGCTATTATAAAATCATTGTGGGCATTTTTGAAAATGCGTCCTCCCAGCTGGGAAATATGAGGGGAAGACAGCGGCTGTTTGCAGTGGGCTTTACAGGAATTTTGAATCACCATATTATGACCGTAAGTTATGGACTTTCAGAAGAGGAGAAGTTTGAAATATCCAACGAAACCACTTATGAAATTGTGCGCCAGTTCTTATACGGAATTTATTCATAGGCAGGAGGGAGTTACTATGGCATGGTATGAAGAAGCGGTGTTTTATCATATGTACCCAATCGGGATGACAGGTGCGCCGAGAGAAAACAGAGAAGAAGGGGTGGTGCACCGGTTTGAAGAATTGGACAGATGGATTCCCCATGTGGCAGATATGGGATGTACAGCTATTTATATAGGACCGCTGTTTGAGTCCAGCACCCATGGCTACGATACCAGAGACTACAAAACAGTGGACCGCAGACTGGGAGACAATGAAGATTTCAAACGCTTTGTAAAAAAAGCTCATGAGGCCGGAATCAAGGTTGTTGTAGACGGCGTGTTCAACCACACGGGAAGAGAATTCTTTGCTTTTCAGGATATACAGAAAAACAGAGAAAATTCCCCTTACTGCAGCTGGTATAAGGGTGTAAACTTTGGGTGGAACAGCCCTTATAATGACGGTTTTGGTTATGAAGCGTGGAGAAACTGCTTTGAACTGGTAAACTTGAATCTATGGGAACCGGCTGTGCGGGAATACCTGCTGGGAGTCATTGATTTCTGGATAGATGCGTTTGATATTGATGGTATTCGTCTGGACTGTGCAGACTGCCTGGAGTTCTCTTTTATGGAAGAAATGCGAAGAAGAACGCAGGCCAAGAAAGCGGATTTCTGGCTTATGGGCGAGGTGATTCACGGAGATTACAGCCGTTATATCCGGGACGGAGAGAGCATGCTCCACAGTGTTACCAATTACGAACTGCACAAGGGCCTTTATTCGGGACACAATGACCACAATTACTTTGAAATTGCCCACACCATTCGGCGGGAATTTGACGAAAACGGGGGTATTTATAAGGGGATGAAACTGTATTCTTTTGTGGACAACCACGATGTAGACCGGATTATCAGCAAGATAAACGTAAAAGAACACATTTATCCCATTTACACCCTGCTGTTTACCCTTCCGGGAATCCCGTCTGTTTATTACGGCTCGGAGTGGGGAATTGAGGGGCGTAAAGAGGGCGGCAATGACAATCCTCTGCGGCCTGCGGTAGAGATTGAAAAAGCCCTGAAGGAGCAGAAAGATTCCCCCATTATGCATTGGTTCAAATGGCTGGGTGAGATGCACAAAACGTATCGGGAGTGCCTGGCCTACGGCAGATACCGGGAATTGCTGCTGACCAACAGACAGTATGCGTTTGCCAGGTTTACAGACAACCAGGGACTTCTGGTTGCCGTGAATAATGATGAGCAGGAAACAGAAGTCAGTATTCCGGTTCTATTTGGGGATAAGGTTTACATAAATTTAGAGACAAAAGAGCAGGTTCCAGTGGAGAACGGAAGAGTACAGCTTAGGATAAAGCCGGCGGGAAGCATCTTGTTGGGAATCAATATTTAGAGAAAAGGTATGAAAAGGGGAAGCGTTTATGGGAAACAACATGAAGATTACAGAGCTGGACCGCTATTTGTTCGGCCAGGGAACACATTATGAAATTTATAAGCTGCTGGGGGCACATCCGGGTACGCAGAGGAAGAAAGAGGGCGTTTTCTTCGCTGTATGGGCGCCTCATGCCAAAGCTGTCTCTGTTGTGGGAGACTTTAACGGCTGGAATCCGGAAGCGAATGTGATGAAATGCGATAATGATATGGGGATTTATCAGCTGTTTATTCCCAAGGTGCGAGAAGGCGATATGTATAAATACTGCATTACTACTCAGAAAGGTGAATTATTATATAAAGCTGACCCTTACGGTAATTTTTCTGAAATACGTCCAGGCAATGCCTCTAAAGTTGTGAATCTGGAGGGGTTCAAATGGGGAGACGCTGCATGGATGAAAAACAGACAGCAGTTTGATCCTCAAAAAGATGCCATGTCTATCTATGAAGTGCATCCGGGTTCCTGGAAAAAGCACCCGGCCAGACATGAAGATGACCCGGGCTTTTACAATTACCGGGAACTGGCTCACGCACTGGCAGAGTATGTGAAAGATATGGGCTACACCCATGTAGAACTTATGGGAATTGCAGAGCATCCCTTTGATGGTTCCTGGGGATACCAGGTTACCGGATATTATGCGCCTACCTCCCGCTACGGAACGCCGGAGGATTTTCGCTATTTTGTGAATTATATGCATAAACATAAAATCGGTGTCATTCTAGACTGGGTACCGGCACATTTCCCAAAAGACCCCCATGGACTGGCGGATTTTGACGGAATGCCGACTTATGAATACGCAGACCCCAGAAAAGGAGAGCACCCGGACTGGGGAACTAAGGTGTTTGACTATGGAAAAAATGAAGTGAAGAACTTCCTCATTGCCAATGCCCTGTTCTGGATTCAGGAATTTCATATTGACGGGCTTCGGGTGGACGCTGTGGCTTCCATGCTGTATTTGGATTACGGAAGAGAAAACGGACAGTGGGTGCCAAATCAGTATGGGGAAAATAAGAATCTGGAGGCCATTGAATTTTTCCGTCACTTAAATTCCGTGGTGCTGGGAAAACACAAGGGAACTGTTATGATTGCAGAGGAATCTACGACCTGGCCCATGGTGACAGGAAAGCCGGAGGACGGCGGCCTGGGATTCAGCCTGAAATGGAACATGGGCTGGATGCACGATTTCCTGGAATACATGAAATTAGACCCGTATTTCCGCAAATACAATCACCACAAGATGACCTTCTCTACGTCCTATGCTTACAGCGAAAATTATGTGCTGGTGCTGTCTCATGATGAGGTGGTACATCTGAAATGCTCTATGATCAGCAAGATGCCGGGACTGGGACAGGACAAGTTTGAAAACCTGAAAGCAGGCTATTCTTATATGATTGGCCACCCGGGAAAGAAACTGCTGTTTATGGGACAGGATTTCGGCCAGTATCAGGAATGGAGTGAAGCCAGGGAGTTAGACTGGTATCTGCTGGGTGAGGAAAGCCACCAGAAACTTCAGAATTATGTGAAGGCCCTTCTTACCATGTATAAAAAATATCCGGCGCTGTATGCCAATGACCACAATTCGCAGGGACTGGAATGGGTAAATGCCGATGATGCATCAAGAAGTATTTACAGCTTTATCCGCTGGTCTCCTACAGGCAGAAATAACCTGCTGTTCGTGCTGAATTATACCCCTGTGGCAAGGGATGATTACCGGGTAGGTGTGCCTAAGAAAAAGCAGTATAAGCTGATTCTAAACAGTAAGGAACCGGAGTTTGGCGGAGATGAGCATAAAGAACAGGTGGTGTATCGGGCTGTGAAAAAGGAATGTGACGGAAGAGAATTTTCTTTTGCTTATCCCCTGCCGCCTTATGGAGTGGCAGTGTTTCAGTTCTGATTTTTTCTGGAAAATTGGATAAAAATAGTGTTAAGTCACAAGTTGTGGCTTAACACTAAAAAATTAGCAATCCAAGGAAACTGGATAAAATTACCAGTTGAAAAAAATGTGTGATTGTGCTATGTTACATGTTACAAAGAACAACTTCTATTGCAAGTTTGCATTGATTCTTATCAGACGGTCTGTCTGAAAAATTCCTTATTTATTTTATTAAAACATGCATTTGTGAAACCTATGGCAGATATTTTGGCTTTTTGGGTATTGGGAAAGTAAAATGAAAAAATAGGTTTGTGTTGCAGAGAAAAGAGAGTGAAAAATGAATTATTTAACAGCAGTTCACACAGATGTGGGAGCGGAAAGGTGTACAAATCAGGACTCTGTGTTAATGGAAACAGCTGCTACAGACTATGGACAGGTATTGTTAGGGGTAATCTGTGATGGTATGGGTGGCCTGGCGAAAGGTGAGGTCGCCAGTGCTATCCTGGTAAAGGCCTTTTCTGGTTGGTTTCATAAAGAATTTCCGGAAATCCTTTATAAGGGAATGGAAGCCGATACCATAAGAAACAGTTGGACAAGACTAATTTTAGAACAAAATCAGAAAATAAGCGAATATGGATTGAATTGTAATGTGAGTTTGGGAACAACTGTGGCAGCTATGGTGCTTGTGGACAATATTTATTACATCGTGAATGTGGGAGATTCCAGAGTCTATTATCTGAAGGAGAGAATTACCCAGATGACCGTTGACCAGACTTTTGTACAGAGGGAAATGGATTTGGGAAGGATGACTTTAGAGGAGGCCAGAAATCATCCAAAGAGAAATGTACTGCTGCAGTGTGTAGGTGCAAGCAGTGTTGTAGAGCCAGACTTTTATGTGGGCGAGTTTGAGAGGGATTCCGTGTTCATGATGTGTTCAGATGGATTTCGCCATGTGATTCATCCGGAGGAATTCTATGAAAAACTAAATCCGGCGTCGATGGTCACAGAAGAAAAGATGAAAGAAAACGCTGTGTACTTTACAGAACTAAATAAATCAAGAAGAGAAGATGACAACATTTCTGTCGCTTTGATTCGGGCATATTAGGGGGAAGACCATGCTTGAAATAGGTTCATTAGTAGACGGAAAATATAAAATACTGAATGAAATCGGCCAGGGGGGCATGAGCGTTGTTTATCTTGCCATGAATGAACGGGCAAATAAGCAGTGGGCCATTAAAGAGGTCCGTAAGGATGGTGTGAAAAACTTTGCGGTGGTTAAGCAGGGGTTGATGGTGGAGACAGATATACTGAAAAAACTGCATCACCCAAACCTGCCCAGTATTATTGACGTGATTGACGGGGACGGAACCTTTCTGATTGTTATGGACTATATTGAAGGACGCCATCTGGAAAGTTTGATTAAGGAATACGGAGTTCAGAATCAGGAAGACGTTATTGCATGGGCGAAACAGCTTTGTGATGTGCTGGCTTACCTGCATTCCAGAAAGCCGCCTATTATTTACAGGGATATGAAGCCCTCGAATATTATGTTGAAACCGGACGGAAAGGTTATGCTCATTGACTTCGGAACAGCCAGGGAATTTAAGGAAACCAGTGTGGAGGATACCACCTGTCTGGGAACCCAGGGTTATGCAGCGCCGGAACAGTATGGCGGACAGGGGCAGACAGACGCCCGCACAGATATATACTGTCTGGGTGCTACGCTTTATCATCTGCTTACCGGGCATAATCCCGGTGAGCCGCCATATGAAATGTATCCCATACGGTACTGGAATCATGATTTGTCCTCTGGTCTGGAAGAAATTATTTTGAAATGTACCCAGAAGAATCCGGAAGACCGATATCAGTCCTGTGGGGAATTGCTTTATGCTCTGGAGCATTACAATGAACTGGATATAGAGTATAAAAGAAAACAGGCTTTAAAATGGAGGAGTTTTCTGTGTACTTTCGCGCTCACCGTTCTGGCAGGAGCAGGAGCTATGGGATTTCATTTGGCAGAAAAGAATGTGACAGCAAATACCTATGATGCATACTTACAAGAAGCGGAAACACTGGCTACTACAAATCCGGAAGAATGTATCGGATATTATCAGAAGGCTATTATGCTAAACCCTATAGACGGGAAAGCATATGAAGAACTTTTGCATTTCTTTCTTTGGCAGAATAATGAAGAAAGCAGCAGCAGTTCCGGCCGGGCAGTCTGTGTGTTTTCTGATACAGAAGAACAAATAATTCGGAAATCTCTGGGTATTACCGGAGACGGAAGACGGAGCAATGAGGAATATCTGAAGGAAAACGGTGTTGCGTATAATAAGCTCGCCTATGATTTGGGAGTTGCCTATTTTTATTCCTATGACGGCACAGGAAATAAGGCGGCATCGCGGAAATGGCTGGGCATTGCTGCAAAAGCAGAACCTACCGAGAAATTAAACGAAAAGAATATTGTCAGAGCGCAGAACCTCTATAAGATTGCAGAGTATTACGACAGCCTGGGTGTGCGGAATCAGGCAGGAGATTCTATGGTATCGTATTCTGACTACTGGAAGGATCTGGTGAAAATTTTGGAAACGGATACCGGTTCCGGGGTCAACAATGTGAACATTTTATTGTCTTATAAAGAACTGGTTGCCTGCATTGTTTCTAAAGCCACAGATTTTGAGAAAGCAGGGGTTACCCAAAAACAAATGGAAATCCAATTAGATAAAGCGGTTGAAGTTCTGAATGATATGGAAATTTTAAAGGGCGCGGCCAATGCAGATTATGAACAGGAAATGAAAGAGGGATTGATGAATCATATTGCGGCGGCCAGAGAAATTGTGGAATCTACATTTAACACATCTAATATTGACACAGCAGAACAGGGAGGTGGAGAAGATACAGCAGCAGATTAATTTGTTTCACTCGTTGTTTTATGTGTGTTTGGCTATCTGTATTTTCTGTTTTGCACTGAGTATCATATTTTTTTTAAAATTTAATATTAGAAATATTTTCAATGTCCGAACCGGGCGCTCGGTAAAAAAGACAGTGCAAAGAGTAGACGAAATAAATGCCCGAACCGATCCGTTGCGAAGACTTGCAGGAAGAGGGAATACAGAAACCTTAAGCCGTTCCGGTAATCTGGGAAAAAGCAGGAAGCCCGGAAGTGAGCGAAAGGCCAGGATAGACGAAATCGTAGGGCCGTCCAGTTGTCCTACGGAGCCGCTGGCAGGTATGCAGATACAGGAAACAGCAATTCTGACACCGGAGAAGGCACAGTTGGAAGCGGATGAGAGTTTTGGTATGTTCAGCATTCAAAAGTGTATTCTGCTTATTCATACGGATAAGGTGGTGCAGGCAGAGGAAAAGGAGAAGAGCAGTGACGTAGTAAATCAAGGAAAAGGAGTTAAGAAAGCATGAAAGGAAAACTAAGAGAAAGTCTGATGGTCTTGGCGCTGACCTTTGTAATGACAGCAGGAATGATAGGAGAACCCGTGCAGATTTGCGCTGCACAGTCCGGGAAATGGGAAGAAGCGGCTTTGGAGAAAGAAGGCGGAGCAGAGGGCGAAAAGAAACTGTCTGCAGAGGAATACAGCATCAAGATTTCTGAACAAAATGGAGTTACAGAGGATTATACTGTAAGCGGACGGATTACGTCCGGTGGTGTTGTTGTTCCTGGTGCAGCTGTGCAGTTGGGAGATTTTGCGCCGCAAGTTACAGATGAAAGCGGTGCATATTCTGTGAGCGACGTGCCAAATGGTACATACAATTTAACTGTAACCAGAAATGGTTTTGAAACATATCAGAGTTCTGCCACTGTAAATGGTGCGGAAGTCACAAACGCTGACGCAGTATTGCGTTTGACTGCCGGAAGTGCCGATATTGCAAACGGTAATATCGTAGTAGGGGAGAAAACAGAGGCATCTTACAGATGTGATTTGTCAGCAGATGAAATTCAGTTTGTTTCATGGCTAACCAGTGATGCAAAAACGGCAGCTGTTGAAAATGGAATTGTAACAGGTGTAAAAGCTGGAAAAACAACGATTACACCAACAGTCACATCTGTTTATGGCGACGTATCAATGAAGGGAGCAGAGATTACAGTTGGGGAATGTGGCACAGAAATTGAAAATATTGAGATCAATCCGGCAGGGATTTTTAAAAATAAATTAAACATTGATGTAACAGTTCAAGCGCTTGCTGGGGAGTCAACGCCTACAGGCGGAAATGTGGAGTTTAAAATTAAACAACTGGGTGTAAATGATGACGCTGATGAGGAAGTATATACAACACCTCTTGAAAACGGTAAGGCACAGATACAATTACAGAAAAAGAACTTTGATTTTTCAGGAGAATATCTGATAACAGTTACTTATAATGGAAATGCCGGATATTATTCAAAAAGTGAATCTAAAACTCAGAACTACAATTACGAGCTCAGCGGCTTAGTGTACAAAGATGAAAACGGCGAAATTGCTTCCAATAAAGATGAGCCATTGACACTTACCTATGGAGAGGAAAAAACTATCTGGGTTTCGGAAGAAAATAGTACAGTGAATGAAGTTATTTCTAATGTTTCTAATAACGTTAACATTGAAAAACAAGAGCAGTCCGGTGAAGATGGATATACAGAGTTTATCATTACAGCAAAGAATACCGGGAAGTGTGATATTGTCTTTAAAAGAACAGCGGATGGAGAAAAAATATATCCCTATTTATATGTAGACGTTAATCCGAAAGAATTGAATATTGACACGGATAAAGAAAAGTCCTATATGGTTTATTCTAAAATCTACGATGATAATAAGGATGTATTTGTAAATGCAGATACAAAAGATACAATTACATTAGAACGCATGAATTTTGACTCTGGTGTAATTGGCGGAGATACGATAAGAGTAGACTTAGGTGCTGCAGCGGATATTAAGGGTACTCTGTCAGATGAATTTGATGGAAATGTGACGGATGGAACGGAAACACAAATAACATTCAACCAAAATCAGTTGAAACTTCAGAATGATAATGGAAACTATGTTTTGGCAGATAAAGAAATCCAAATATCTGCAAAGGTTGTTGTACAGAAAAGACCTGTCACTGTGAAAGTCAGCGATGCAGAAAGGTCTTTTGGACATGCATATCATAACGGAATTAGCAACGAACCGGATTATATCTTTAATCCTGATGCTTGGGTGGATGTGCAAACCGGAACAGGGGAAGGAATTGAAGGCATTATTGAAAAAGGATATCAGGAACCTTTCAGCGAGGCGGCATTGACAGAGGAACAGGTAGATGGAAATACAGCGAGGCCGGATACTTATGATGAAGTATTGTCTATAGATACAACGAAGATAGCTGGTATTAAGGCTGAAAATTATCAGTTTCGTATTGAAAAAGGAACTTTGACAGTTAAAGAGGAACAAATTGATGATATTTCTTCTTACATCAATTTTGAAAACTCAGTGGAAAATCCGACGATGTATATGAATGACAAAAAAGAACTCTGGATAAAGGCAAATAAAGGAAAATTAGAGCTGAAAACTTACACAAAAAAATTGTATGATGAGGTTCTTTTAATGAAAGTTGGAGACAC
>DXFK01000112.1 GCA_019114495.1 Candidatus Blautia stercoravium | reverse complement strand
TGACATCACTCCTCTATGGAATTAAAAAATTCGTTTTTTTAAATTATACGCAGATTTCATTTTGTGTCAATTCAAATTTCACTTTGCGAAAAAAGCGAAACACCCCGGCCAGGAGGTGTTTCTCCCAACCGGGGTGTTTCTATGCGGAGTTATATTCTATTAATTTATGGATTAGCAGACACCCTGTGCAATCATAGCTTCTGCAACTTTTTCAAAGCCTGCTGCATTTGCGCCTACTACATAGTTGCCGTCAAAACCATATTTCTTTGCAGCGTCTGCCATATTGTGGCAGATATTTACCATAATGCCCTGCAATTTGGCATCTACTTCTTCAAAGCTCCAGCTCAAACGCTCGCTGTTCTGAGACATTTCCAGTGCAGAGGTTGCCACACCGCCTGCGTTTGCAGCTTTACCCGGCGCAAAGATAACACCGTTTTCCTGAAGATATTTTGTTGCTTCCAGAGTGGTTGGCATATTAGCGCCTTCTGCAACTGCAAAACAGCCATTTGCTACCAGTGTTTTTGCGTCTTCCAAATCCAGTTCATTCTGTGTTGCACATGGAAGAGCCACATCACATTTCACGCTCCATACGCCTTTGCCTTCGTGGTATTCTGCATTTGGTCTGTATTTTGTGTATTCTGTCAGACGTGCACGTTTCACTTCTTTGATATCTTTTAATGCTGCCACATCAATGCCGTCCGGGTCATATACCCAGCCTGTGGAATCAGAGCAGGTTACCGGTTTTGCGCCTAACTGGTATGCTTTTTCGATAGCATAAATAGCCACGTTTCCGGCACCGGATACAACAACTGTCTTTCCAGCCAGTTCTTTTCCGTTGATTTTTAATAATTCCTCTGTCAAGTACAGAAGTCCGTAGCCTGTAGCCTGTGTTCTTACTAAAGAACCGCCGTAAGTCAGTCCTTTTCCTGTCAGCACGCCTTCATAGGAATCACGGATTCTCTTGTACTGACCGAACAGATAGCCGATTTCTCTTCCGCCTACACCAATATCTCCTGCAGGTACGTCTGTGTCTGCGCCAATGTGACGATACAATTCTGTCATAAAGCTCTGACAGAAAGCCATCACTTCTCTGTCGGATTTACCTTTCGGATCAAAATCGGAACCGCCTTTGCCGCCACCGATAGGAAGACCTGTCAAAGAGTTTTTGAAAATCTGTTCAAAGCCAAGGAATTTAATAATTCCAAGGTATACAGACGGATGGAATCTCAAACCGCCCTTGTAAGGTCCGATAGCACTGTTGAACTGTACACGGTATCCTTTGTTTACCTGTACATTCCCCTTGTCATCTACCCATGGAACGCGGAACATAATAACTCTTTCCGGTTCTACCAGACGCTCTAAAAGAGCCTCTTTGCGGTATTTTTCTTCATTGGCTTCTACAACCGGTCTTAAAGAATCCAGAACTTCTTTTACTGCCTGATGAAATTCCGCTTCTCCTGGATTTTTCTTTACAACTAATTCAATAACCTCATCTACATATGACATGACCGTTCCTCCTGTTAAAAGATATTGTATTTATTATGGTTTGTATTATAAAGCCATATTCTAATTTTTGCAAGTTTATTTTTCATTTCCTGCATATTTTTTAATTATATCTTATATTCCACAATTTTATAAAATGTAATTGAAACTTTTGCCTACATCTATTTCATTTATCACTGTATCCTGGTGGTCCAGGAAGAACAGTCCCACACATCCGTGGCAAGCCCTTCGTAGAATTCCGGTTCATGGCACACCATAAGAATGGTTCCCTTGTACTCTTTTAATGCCCGCTTTAATTCGTCCTTTGCCTCCACATCCAAATGATTCGTAGGCTCGTCCAAAATCAGCACATTGCTCTCTCTGTTCATAATTTTGCAGAGCCGTACTTTTGCCTGCTCTCCGCCGCTTAACACTCGCACCAGGCTTTCAATATGTTTTGTGGTAAGTCCGCATTTTGCCAGTGCTGCCCGTACTTCGTACTGGGTATAGGAAGGAAACACATCCCATATTTCCTGAATACAGGTATTTTTATTTCCTTTTGGCATTTCCTGTTCAAAGTATCCGATTTCCAGATAATCTCCCAACTGCACCTTTCCGGAAAGCGCCGGAATCAATCCCAGAATACTTTTCAAAAGAGTGGTTTTTCCAATACCATTGGACCCGGTAAGTACAATTTTCTCCCCTCTTTCCACCCGCAGATTCAAGGATTTGGAAAGAGGCTCATCATATCCAATAATTAAATCCTCTGTTTCCACCACAAAACGGCTGGGTGTTCTGGCTGTCTTAAAATGAAATTCCGGTTTTGGCTTTTCCTTTGCCAGTTCAATAACATCCATTTTATCCAGCTTTTTCTGTCTGGACATGGCCATATTCCTGGTTGCCACCCGGGCTTTGTTTCTCGCCACAAAGTCCTTCAGTTCGCTGATTTCCTGCTGCTGACGGTTGTAAGCAGCTTCAAGCTGTGCCTTTTTCACCGCATAAACCTCCTGGAAGTGGTCATAGTCTCCCACATACCGGTTTAACTCCTGATTGTCCATATGGTAAATCAGATTCACCACACTGTTTAAAAACGGAATATCATGAGAAATAAGAACGAAAGCATTCTCATATTCCTGGAGATAGCGTTTCAGCCATTCAATGTGCTCCACATCCAAATAGTTGGTAGGCTCGTCCAAAAGGAGAATATCCGGTTTTTCCAAAAGCAGTTTTCCCAGAAGAATCTTTGTTCTCTGACCCCCGCTTAAATCCGTCACATCTTTATCCAGACCAATGGCTGTTAAGCCAAGAGCCCGTCCCACTTCTTCCACTTTACTGTCAATAATATAGAAATCGTGCATGGTGAGCAAATCCTGTATGGTTCCCAGCTCTTCCATCATTTTCGTCAGCTCGTCTTCGGAAGCCTCGCCCATTTTATCACAAATCTGGTTCATCTGCTCTTCCAGTTCAAAGAGCCAGGCAAAGGCGGATTTCAGTACGTCCCGGATAGTCATGCCTTTTTCCAGTACGGTATGCTGATCCAGATAACCCACCCGCACGTTTTTCGCCCATTCGATTTTCCCTTCGTCAGGCATCAGTTTTCCGGTAATAATATTCATAAAGGTAGATTTTCCCTCGCCGTTGGCCCCTACCAGTCCGATGTGCTCTCCTTTTAATAAGCGGAAAGAAACATCCTGGAAAATAGCACGATCACCAAAACCGTGGGATAAATTCTGCACGTTTAAAATACTCATTTTCTTTTACTCCCTGCCGCAGCATCTGCCGCAGCCTCCTTGTATTCTGTCATCTCCCATCAAATCCTGCACATGAGTCAGAGCGCAGACCGCCTGGGCGGAAATCCCTTCCTGGCTTCCCGTAAAGCCCAGCCCCTCCTCTGTAGTCGCTTTGATATTCACCTGATTTTTGCTGATATGCAGCGCCTGAGCCACATTGGCAATCATGTTGTCTATATAGGGCAGAAGTTTGGGTTTCTGCGCTATAATGGTGGCGTCAATATTATTAATCACATACATGCTTTCTTCCAGCAGTTTCCCTACATGCTGTAAAAGCTTGATGCTGGAAATCCCCTTATACTGAGGGTCTGTATCCGGAAAATGCCTTCCAATATCACGGAGGGCCGCAGCTCCCAAAAGGGCGTCCATAATGGCATGTACCACAACATCCGCGTCAGAGTGTCCCAGAAGTCCCTTTTCCCATGGAATGTACACTCCGCCCAGAATCAGGTCTCTGCCCTCAGTAAGTTTATGAACATCATATCCCATTCCTACTCGAATCATAATTTTCCCTTTCCCAAATCCTTTCTCTTACTCCACTGAGACTACTTCGTAACCTGCCTCTTCTACTGCTTTTGTCAATTCTTCTTTTGTTACCTTCTCCTCGGCTTCCACATAAGCCTCTTTTTTCTCCAGATTCACCTCTGCTTTTACGCCTTCCAGCGCATTTAAAGCCTTTGTCACTGCTGCCTGGCAGTGCTGACACATCATTCCTTCAATTTTCATCGTATACATCATTTTTTCCTCCTTATCTTCAACCGCCTGTGCGGCATTTTCTTCTATTCTCTGCGGCGCTTTCAAAGCCTGGAAAAACCGCAGTCTCAGGGCATTGGATACAACAAACAGGCTGCTGAGACTCATGGCCGCCGCTCCAAACATGGGGCTTAATTTTACTCCAAACATCGGATAGAGCAGACCTGCTGCCAACGGAATTCCGCAGGTATTATAGAAAAAGGCCCAAAACAGATTCTGCTTAATATTACGGATAACGACCTTACTCAGACGAATGGCAGTCACCGCATCCAGCAAATCATTTTTCATCAGGACTATATCTGCACTCTCAATGGCTACATCTGTTCCTGCGCCAATGGCAATGCCCACATCTGCTCTGGCAAGGGCCGGTGCATCGTTGATGCCGTCTCCTACCATTGCCACTACCTGTCCGGATTCTTGGATATTTGCTACTTCTCTTTCTTTATCCTGCGGCAGTACCTCTGCGATAACGGTATCAATATCCAGCTGCTTCTGAATGGCCTTTGCCGTTCTGGTATTATCCCCTGTAAGCATAATAACCCGAATCCCCAGTTTTTTCAACTCTTTTACAGCCTGTGCACTGGTTGGTTTTACTACATCTGCGGCTCCGATAACGCCCAGTACCTCCTTTTCATCAGCAAAAATCAGGGGTGTTTTGCCATCTGCTGCCAGTTTTTCCATGAGAGGCTGTATTTCCCTGCAGTCAATCTGATGCTCTTCCATCAGCTTGCTATTCCCTGCATAGTAGGTTCGTCCTTCTATAACTGCCTGCACGCCTTTTCCCGTTGCTGCCAGAAAATTTTCCGTCTCCGGCAAAACTGTATTTTCCTCTTTTACCTTTGTCAGAATGGCTTCTGCCAGGGGGTGCTCGCTTTTCATTTCCAAAGCCCCTGCAATTTCCAACAGCTTTTGCCGACTTGTATGCACCGGATGAATATCTGTAACCACGGGTTTTCCCTGGGTAATAGTTCCCGTCTTGTCCAGTACCACGCTCTGAATATTGTGCGCCACTTCCAGGGCTTCTCCGGACTTAATCAGTATGCCGTTTTCTGCCCCCTTTCCGGTACCTACCATAATGGCAACCGGTGTAGCCAGACCCAAAGCACAGGGGCAGGAAATCACCAGCACAGCAATGCCGCAGGAAAGCGCAAATTCAAATCCTGCACCAAGAAGCAGCCACACTGCAACGGTAACCAGTGCAATTCCCATAACCACCGGAACAAAAATACCTGCAATCTTATCCGCCATTCTGGCAATAGGGGCCTTGCTGGCGCTGGCGTCCTCCACCAGCCGGATAATCTGGGAGAATACCGTATCGTCCCCTGTTTTATCTGCCTGCATTTTGAAAAATCCGGTTTTGTTCATAGTAGCCGCAATTACTTGGTCGCCCGCAGCTTTAAATACAGGAATACTCTCTCCCGTAATTGCTGCCTCATCCACACTGGTACTGCCTTCCAGAATCACCCCATCTGCAGGCACACTTTTTCCCGGTTTTACATGCAGAATATCTCCCGGCAGTATCTCCTGTGCGGGAATCTCTGTCACCACACCGTTTCGCTCTGCAAGCGCTGTCTTCGGCGCCAAATCCATCAGTTTTTTCAAGGCGTCTCCCGTCTTTCCCTTAGAACGTGCCTCCAGATACTTCCCGATGTTAATCAATGCCAGAATCATCACCGAAGATTCAAAATACAAATCATGACGATATTGGTTCACCAGTTCAAAATCCTGTACGCCCAATCCATATCCCATGCGGTAAATGGCAAAGATTCCATAAATCAGCGATGCACCGGAACCTACTGCAATCAGAGTATCCATGTTGGGCGAGCCATGAAGCAGAGTGCTGAAGCCCTTGCTGAAATAGGCCCGATTCATGTACAATACGGGCAGACACAGCAGAAACTGTGTAAACGCAAAGGCTACCGCATTTTCCATTCCCGAAAGATAGGCTGGCAAAGGCAGACCTGCCATATGTCCCATGGATACATACATCAGAGGAATCAGGAATATTAACGACCAGATAGTCCTCTTCTTCATCTCCATCAAATGTTCCTGGACGGGATTGGCTTTTTCCAGTTCTGCATTTTGTGCCTTTCCTCTTGCTTCCGACGCGTCTGTTGCCGGAGACGCACCGTATCCGGCATGTACGACTGCCTCTATAATTCCCTGTTCCTTCAGAATTTTATCATCATATTCCACCTGCATACTGTTGGTCAGAAGATTGACACTGACCTCTTTTACCCCTTCCAGCCTGCGGACGCATTTTTCTACTCTGGAAGAGCAGGCCGAGCAAGTCATACCTGTCACATCAAATTTTTCCTTCATCTTCACACTTCCTCTCTACATGATTTTTCCCAACATAGCCACCAGTTCGTCTACCTTTTCCTCCCTCTCCTCGTCTGTCTTGGCATTGGTAACACAGCTTTTTAAATGGGCTGTGAGAATCTCCTTGTTTGCCTTATTTAAAATGGCTTCTGTAGCCATAAGCTGATGCGAAATATCCATACAGTAACGGTCTTCCTCCACCATCTTGAGTATACCGTCTATCTGTCCTCTGGCTGTTTTTAAAAGTCTGTTTATCTTCGCTTTATCTGCCTGCATCTTTCTTCCTCCCTACACCCCCGTGGGGTATTAATCTTGACAAAAAAAGTGTAGCATAAAAACAGGAGAAAAGCAACCCCTTTTCTCCTGTTTCCGAATTCCCCAAGATACCTTATCCCAATGCCACATCCAATATCATCATCAATACAAAGCCTGCCGCAAACCCAATGGTGCCGATATTGCTGTGTTCACCCTGGCTGGCTTCCGGTATCAGTTCTTCGACCACCACATAAATCATGGCGCCTGCGGCAAAAGCCAGCAGATACGGCAGCATCGGCTTTACAAAACGAAACAGCTGTACGGTGAGAAAAGCCCCTAAAGGCTCCACTGCACCAGAAAGCGCCCCGTAGAGAAATGCTTTCCCCTTGCCCATACCTTTTTCACTTCGAAGGGGCAGGGATATAATGGCCCCCTCCGGAAAGTTTTGAATAGCGATTCCCACGGACAGAGCCATGGCCCCCGCCAGGGTAATCTCTGTATTTTCTGCCAGCATACCGGCAAAAACCACACCTACAGCCATCCCTTCGGGGATATTGTGCAGGGTCACTGCCAATACCAGCATGGTAGTTTTCTTCAGATTGCTTTTCTTTCCCTCCGGCTGGCTGGCCCCTATGTGCAAGTGAGGGATCAGTCTGTCCATCCCCAAAAGAAACAACATTCCCAACAAAAATCCCACAGCCCCGGGGATAAAGGCAAATTTTCCCATAGCTTCCGACATATCCATAGCCGGAATCAAGAGCGACCACACAGCCGCTGCCACCATAACCCCGGACGCAAAACCCAGAAGACTTTTCTGTACCAGAGGTTTGATTTGGCGTTTTAAAAAGAACACACAGGCCGCTCCTAAAGCCGTACCTGCAAAAGGAATCATAATACCTGCAAAAATTTCCATAGATACCTCCTTTGATTGTCTCTATCTTATCATAGTTTTTGAGAATTTGCACTGTTTTTATCCATTTTCCTCTTATAAAAAAAGAAAACACCCAAGTCTCCTTAAGTGCTTTCTTTCCGAAATATTATATGCCTATTCTATTTCTGCCCATAATAAGCATTTTCCCCATGTTTCCTATAATAATGCTTATCCTGCAGTTCCCGGGGTGCTGGCTCCACCCGTGAGTTTATCTGTTCACATCTGGCAGCCATCTTAGCCACCTCCTCCAGTACCACTGCATTGTGCACAGCTTCGTGCCCGTCTTTTCCCCAGGTAAAGGGACCGTGGTTTTTGCATAATACAGCCGGAACTGCCTCATAATCCTTATCTTTAAAATAATCTGCAATAAGAAGTCCTGTATTTTTCTCATAGGCTCCTTCGATTTCTTCCTTAGTCAGGCAGCGCACACAGGGAATCTCTCCGTACATATAGTCTGCATGGGTAGTTCCGTAGCAGGGAATCCCTCTTCCGGCCTGGGCCCAGCTGGTCGCCCAGGAAGAATGGGTATGTACAATGCCGCCAATCTTTGGAAAGGCCTTGTAAAGTTCCAGGTGTGTAGGAGTGTCTGAGGAAGGATTGTATCTTCCCTCAATCTTATTTCCATTCAAATCCATAATCACCATATCCTCGGGTGTCAGCTTGTCATAATCCACACCGCTTGGCTTAATGGCAAAGTATCCTGTCTCCCGGTCAATCTGGCTGACATTTCCCCAGGTAAACGTTACCAGACCATATTTTGGCAGCAGCATATTGGCTTCGTAAACCGCTTTTTTTAATTCGTCTAACATCTTATTTTTCCTCCTGTTTTCTCCTGTCTTTTACGGAATTTCCTGGTATCAATTCCGGCTGAATCAGCCGGGGAATCCGGCTTTTCTCCTCCGGCACTTCCCGGATTTTCTCCAGAAGCAGCTCTGCCGCCATTTCTCCCAGCTTTTCCTGTGGATGGGCAATGGTGGTAAGACAGAGGCTGCCTCCTGACATCAAGGAATTATCGTACCCAGTGACAGAAATATCCTCCGGCACCTTTTTCCCCATTTCTTCCAACCCACGAATCACATCCGTGGCAATCTGATCATTGTAGCACACAATTCCGTCAATACACATGCCCTGTTTCAGAAGCTGTCTGGCCATCAGAGCCGGTTTGCTCTTCCGGTCTTCTGTGTGAAACCACACCACCCGGTCCGGGTCATAGACAAATCCAGCTTCCTGCAAAGCTTTGACATACCCTTTGTGCCGCTCTTTTCCCTGGAAATCATCGGCCTTAAAGATTCCCAACAGATTCTCATGCCCCATGTCCAGCAGATATTTTGTCACCAGATATCCGCCCTGGCAGTCATCCATAAGAATATGAGGCTTCTCCTGCATCTGGGGATATACGCCCTGAATAAACACATAGGGAATGTGATACTCCTCCAGAAGTCCGTACAGATTCATATGTCTGCACAATATCTGACTTTTGCTGGGTTCAATAATCAGCCCGTCAATGTCCTTAGAGAGAATTTCTTCCAGCACTCTGGCTTCCTTTGTCCTGCTGTTGGCCGTATTTTTCAGAATAATGCTGTACCCATTTTCTGTCATGACCTTATCCATACCCTGAATCAGTCTGGGAAAAATATAATCTGAAATATAAGTGGTAATCACCGCAATATTACCGGATTTCCTCAGATGACACATACGTTCCGAACAGAAAGTCCCTCTGCCGTGTTCCGCCACAATATACCCTTCCTGTATGAGAATCGACAGAGCCTTGCGCACCGTATGCCTGCTGATATGATACTTTTCAGACAGTTCATTTTCCGAAGGCAGCTTCTCTCCCGCTTTCACCTTTCCGCTTAAAATGGAGGACTTCAGTTCTTCCATAAGGACATAGTATTTTGTCTTGCCGTTTTCCTGTGTCATAGTTCCCTCCTTTTTTCCTATTGTACAACTTGTACGCATGTATTCACAAGTTGTTCTTACTCTTTTCTCAAAAACTTTTCTTCCTGTATTTCCACCAGAATAATGTCCTCCCCAATCTGACGGATACAGGAAAAGGGAATCACATATTCACTGACAGAACCGAAAAGCCCGCACATTTTCCCCTGCACCGGCACAATAAGCATTTGTATCTGTCCGGTACGGCAGTCAAATTCCACATCCAGCGGACACCCCAGGCTCTTGCAGGTGCAGATATTAATGACTTCTTTTTGCTTTAATTCACAGACACGCATAAAAAATCCCCCTGTATTCACGGTCTTAATGTATCCTATGAATACAGAGGGCTTTGCAACACACATATAAAAGAATTTAGCGGTCCATTTCCAACTGAATACCTGTATTTTTGTGATTCTTAATAATACGGTCAATTTCATTTAATCCACAGGAAGGCAAATCTCCCGGAATGGTATTTTTCACTGCACTGGTGGCATTTCCGTATTCCAGCGCTTTCTGGCAGTCAAAATCATGGGCCAGAAGTCCGTACAGAGCGCCGGAAATATAAGCGTCTCCGCTTCCGATACGGTCCACCACTTCAATGTTGTGGTACGGTTCCTCTTCGTAGAACTTGTCTTCTTTTGCATTGTAAATCACAGAGCCAAAGGTATGTACCTTGGGACTGTGTACCACTCTCTGGGTAGAGGCCACAATGGAAATGGGGTATTCCTGGGTAAAACTCTTCATAACAGAATGCAAATCGCCTTGCTTTAAAAATGTCAGCTTTGCTGTCTCCTCTGAGCAGAAGAAAATATCCACATAAGGCAGAATCTTCTCAATGCACTCCTTAGCTTCTTCTCCTGTCCACAAATTGCCTCTGAAGTTGACGTCAAAAGAAATGATTGCACCGTTTTCTTTAAACTTTTTAATCATCTCCACTGCATTTTCCCTGGTGTTTTCGGAAAGCGCCAGAGTAATGCCGCTGGTGTGGAAACAACGGGTGGACGCAAACATGTCCTGCGGCAAATCTTCCACTGTAATTTTGCAGAATGAAGCATGACGCCTGTCATATACCACACTGGGTTTTCTGGGGTACGCCCCGTTTTCATAATAATAAATCCCAAGTCTTGCGTCCGGGTCTTCGTCATAGACCAGATAATCATCGCTGACACCGCAGAAACGCACACGGTTTTTGGCATATGTGCCCAGCGCATTGTCCGGGAGTTTGGAAATAATACCCGTACGCAGTCCCAGAAGAGAGACACCGGAAACCACGTTTAATTCCGCTCCTCCCACCTGTTTCTGAAAAGTTTCTCCTCTTACAATTCTCTCATTGTTCGGCGGAGAAAGACGCAGTAAAATTTCTCCCAGTGACAACAAGTCAAAATCCTTTTTCATGTTCTTCTTACCTCCTCAACTAACTTTGTTGCAGACGAAAAGCGCCGCTTTAAGCCAGATTTTTTATAAACTTAATGCGGCGCCCCTCATTTCTATGAAATATGTTCCCTAATGGCAATAAGGGTTCTCATTTTACATATGCAGTTAATTATCTCTGAACACGTCCGGAACCGTCTCCGCCTGCCAATTTTGCAACTTCGTCCATGGAAACCATGTTGAAATCGCCTTCAATAGAATGTTTCAGACAAGATGCTGCTACTGCAAATTCGATAGTAGCCTGTGCATCGTATCCGTTTAAGCATGCACAGATAAGTCCGCCGCCGAAAGAATCTCCGCCGCCTACGCGGTCAACAATGTGCATTTTGTATTTTTTGCTGAAGTAGTAGTCATTTCCATCGTATAACATTGCAGACCAGTTGTTGTCGTTTGCAGATAAAGATTCACGCAGTGTAATAGCCACTTTCTGGAATCCGAAACGGTCTGCTAACTGTTTCGCAACATCTTTGTAACCTTCATGGTTTACAGTACCTGTTGTAACATCTGTGTTTGCTGCTTTGATACCGAATACATCAGCTGCGTCTTCTTCGTTTGCGATACATACGTCTACGTATTTGCAGATTTCGCCCATAACCTGTCCTGCTTTTTCTTTGGACCACAGTTTGTTTCTGTAGTTTAAGTCACAGGAAATAGTAAGTCCCGCTTCTTTCGCAGCTTTACAAGCTTCCAGACAGATGTTAGCTACTTCGTCATTTAATGCCGGTGTAATTCCTGTAAAGTGAAACCAGTCAGCACCGTCGAAGATTTTCTTCCAGTCAAAGTCAGCAGTTGTAGCTGTTGCGATCGAAGAGCCTGCTCTGTCGTAGATAACTTTGGAAGGTCTCTGGGAAGCGCCCTTTTCCAGGAAGTAGATACCTACTCTGTCGCCGCCGCGTACGATATCTGTTGTGTCAACGCCGTATTTTCTTAAAGAATTTACGGCAGCCTGTCCGATTTCGTGTTTTGGAAGTTTTGTAACGAATTTTGCGTCAAATCCGTAGTTTGCTAAAGAAACAGCAACGTTTGCTTCTCCTCCGCCGTATGTTGCCCCGAAGTTTTCTGCCTGTACAAAACGGTAGTATCCTTCCGGAGCCAGCCTTAACATAATTTCACCAAAAGTAATTACTTTCTTTGCCATTTGATTTAATCTCCTTTAATCTTTTTCTCTTGTTCTTATTTCTTTCTGATTTCAGCAACTAATTTTACTGCTTCTGCTGTCAGATCTTTGATTTCATCAAATTTCCCCGCTTTTACCAAATCGCCTTTTACCATCCAGCTTCCGCCGCAGGCAATGATTTTGTCACAGCCTAAGTAGCTTTCCAGGTTCTTTGCGTTTACACCGCCTGTAGGCATGAATTTCAGTCCTACATAAGGAGCTGCCATGGCTTTGATGGTAGCAACGCCGCCGAACTGCTCTGCCGGGAAGAATTTTACAACTTTTAAGCCTCTCTTAACCGCCTGTGCCACTTCGGACGGAGTAATGCATCCTGGGAATACCGGAATTTCCTTTTCCAGACAGTAGTCTACGATTTCAGGGTCAAATCCAGGGCTTACAATGAATTTTGCGCCTGCCGCCACTGCGCGGTCTACCTGGTCAATAGTCAGGACAGTACCTGCTCCTACAAACATATCCGGATATTCTGTTGTCATAAGTTTAATGGATTCTTCTGCTGCTGCAGTACGGAATGTAACCTCTGCACATGGAAGTCCGCCCTCTACTAATGCTTTTGCCAGAGGTGCTGCGTCTTTTGCATCTTCTAATACAACTACCGGTACTACACCTAATTCTGCGATTTTTTCTGCAACTGTGCTCATTGCTTGTTCCTCCTTGATATTGCTTGTGCGTTCCATATTATGAAATGTCGTTTCGTCATGTGGTATTTCTTTAATTTGCATTATACTACGGTGTAAAAAAATGTCAAGCAGAAAATCGAAAAAAAACTCCTGTTGCCACAATCTTTTGAAAGTGTTACAATAGCGTCAATGTCAATATAGAAAACCAGGAGAATGATCATGGAAAATAAAAACCCTATTCAGGTGGCTGACCGTCTGTTTTTGGTGCTGGAAACTCTTGCCGAAACCGGGCCTGCAGCCCTGGCAGATTTGTGCCGCCATCTTGAGTTAAATAAAAGCACGGTTCACCGCCTGCTCAGTTCCCTGATTTACATGGGCTATGTAAAGCAGGATGGGGAAACCGGAAAATATGCTCTGTCCTTTAAGCTTCTGACTCTCTCCAACAAGCTGATGAGCCATATGGACATTTTGGAAACAGTACGCCCATTCTTAAAGAAGCTGTCTGAGGAGACCGGAGAAACGGTTCACTTCGTACAACTGGACGGTCTGGACGCCGTGTATATTTACAAAGAGGAATCCTACCAAAATTCCATCCGCATGGTTTCCAAGGTGGGCAGCCGGATTCCCCTTTACTGTTCCGGTGTAGGAAAAGCCATGGCCGCGGACATGCCGGAAACCCAAATCAAAGAAATCTGGGACAACAGCCGGATTCAGAAACTGACACCTCATACTATGATTCATTATACCCAATTTCTTGAGAAAATAAAAGAGGTTCAGCAAAAAGGATATGCCTTAGATGACGAAGAAAATGAGCTGGGTGTGCGCTGTATCGCCGTCAGCATTCCCGACTTTAAAGGAAGGCCAAAATATGCCTTTTCCATTTCCGCACCGGTGGCGCGAATGTCTGACCGACGCATCGAAGAACTGTCCCAAATCGTACTGCATATCAAAAAAGAAATTATTGCAACTATGCGATAAGGATAAACCGCCTGTACGCAGCGCATAAAAAGAGCCATATGGAAAACGCTTTCTGATTTCTCTGCATACGTTTCCCATATGACTCTTTTCTGTTTAGGTGTCACATATCTTTTTTCTGGTGCTTTTTTCTATATTTCACACATTCTGTCAGCAGATATTCTATCTGGCCGTTCATAGAACGAAAATCGTCCTCTGCCCACTGGGCAATTTCATTCCACAGGGTCGCTGACAGTCTTAAAGGTACCTGTTTCTTTGCTTTTTCTTTTCCCTTCGGTTTATTTTCGTTTTCCAGAATGTGTCTCACCGCCTTTTATTTTTTAATAGATACTGCCGCTGTTGACGATGGGCTGTGCATCTTTATTGCCGCACAGCACCACCAGAAGATTGCTGACCATAGCCGCTTTCCTCTCCTCATCCAGTTCTACAATCTCATTTTCACTTAATTTTTCCAAAGCCATTTCTACCATTCCCACAGCGCCTTCTACAATTTTTTGACGGGCGTCAATAATAGCTGCAGCCTGCTGCCTCTGAAGCATGGCAGAGGCAATCTCCGGCGCATATGCCAAATGAGTAATTCTGACCTCCAGAATCTGAATTCCTGCATTTTCCACTTTCTCCTGTAGTTCTTTGCACATGATATCGGCAATTTCCTGGCTGCTTCCTCTTAAAGATTTTTCATCCTTTCCCTCTGCAGCATCATAAGGATATTTTCTGGCTGTATTTCGGATAATAGAATCGCACTGAATGGAAAGATAGCTTTTGTAATTTTCTACGTTTATCACTGCTTTTGTGGGATCCACCACTTTCCAGATAGCTACAGCCCCGATTTCCACCGGATTTCCAGTCTCATCATTTACTTTCTGCTTCTCATTGTTCAGTGTCATGGTTTTTAATGATACCTTACGGTTGAAGCTTTTGCCATTGACTGCTGCTTTTACAGTGGGATTAATAGGTGTGGCAAAAGGATTTACCCAGAAAAATCCCTCTTTCATCAAAGTCCCGTAATAATTGCCGAACAAAGCCAGCACCAGAGCCTCTTTGGGATTGATGACCTTCAGTCCGCACAGGATTAAGATACCTGCAAGAAATACCAACGTTCCTGCTGCTATAGCAGCAATCCCCAGTACGTCTGCCCCATTCCAGTCACAGAGCAGCGTTCCCCAGACAAAGCCTCCTATTCCGGCTGCCGCCAGTATACATCCAAGTATCAGCATACCAAAACCTGATTTTGCCTGCAACACCTTTTCTTTCTGAATCTCGTTTTTCCCTTTGTTCTCTTCGCTCATAAGTCATCCTCCTCGCTTCATTAAACCGATTTAATTTGATATCATTTTGATATCATTAATATATCATCAAATCTTTTCTCTGTCAATATTGTTTCACAACGAAAAAAAGGCCGTCTCATAGAACCAGCCTTTTTCCCTTTATCTTCTCTATTCGTACCGCACAATTTCCTTTTTCAGTCTTTTCATAATCCGCTTTTCCAGTCTGGATATGTAAGATTGGGAGATACCCAGCAGGTCTGCCACCTCTTTCTGGGTCTTCTCTCTTCCCTCCGGCATATTAATGCCAAAGCGCAGCCGCACAATGGTCTGTTCCCGCTTCGTCAGCTTTCCAATAGCTTTTCCCAACAGCTTCCGCTCCACTTCGCTTTCAATGTCCCTGTAAATCACATCCTCATCAGTTCCCAGAATATCCGACAGCAGCAGTTCATTTCCGTCCCAGTCCACATTTAAGGGTTCGTCAATGGAAACCTCCAGCTTCGTCTTACTGTTTCGCCGCAGATACATGAGAATTTCGTTCTCAATGCATCGGGAGGCGTAAGTGGCCAGCTTGATTTTTTTTACGGGATTAAACGTATTAATGGCTTTAATAAGCCCAATGGTGCCTATGGAAATCAAATCCTCCACTCCCACACCGGTGTTGTCAAATTTCTTGGCAATATAGACCACCAGCCTCAAATTGTGTTCTATGAGACAGGCTTTGGCTGCCTCACTTTTCTCCCCCTGCAGTTTTTCAAGCTGCAAGGCCTCCTCTTCTGCAGGCAAGGGGGCAGGAAGCACTTCTGCTCCGCCGATATAGTGAATCTCATTCCCCCTGGGCAGTAAGATTCCAGTAAAACCAGTAAACGAAAACCCTCTTTTTGCACAAACATCCATTTTTTTCATACTCCTCTCAACTCTTTAAAATACCGGGATTTATAATCATCTGAAAACTCCTGTCTAAGGACAGGGACGTCCGAGAAAGCCCTATTGGCGCCCCCTTTATCTCTTTTGCCCCGTCCTCTGTATATACGGTCATGCTTTCTGCCGTCACAACAGGAAGCAGTCCTCTTTGGCAGCCCACGCTGGTATAAAGCACAAACCTGGGCTGCAGTCCTTCCAGCCCTTTACCAATCTGTTCTTTTCCCGCTTCCAGGTTCATGGCGCAAAAGTATTCCAGTGCTTCTCTCTGTTCTCTGTCCAGCAGTCTCTCAAAACTGCTGTATTCCATCACGCACACTGGTTTTCCTGTCTGCGTATCCAGCAGACAGTTTCCCGTATCATACAGTCCTTTTACTTTTCTTTCCCTGTCTTTCAGCACAATTTTCACATCACATGAAAGACTGCTTTTTCCTTTTAAGTATTTACAGAGTCTTATGCCTATGTATAAAATCAGGTAAGCGGCAGTTGTGATAAACAAAAACGGAAGTTCTCTCTCTTTCAAAAAAGGCTCTGCAAACAGCAGGATTCCGCCCAGAAGAAAAGAGGCTCCAAAAAAAGCGGCACTTGCAGCCAGCAGCCTCTTCAGGGTCTTGAAGCCGCAGCCTATTCGCACCATAACCAATACGCTAATACTGTAAAAAATCACAAATCCTGCTGTGTGGATTTCTCTTGAGAATACCAGAAAGCCGCACATTCCAAGTGCCCCAAAAACAGCGCCCCAAAAAGCACGCAAAGGGCTGGCAGTGCCCTTTAGCAGCACATTGGTCAGACACAGCACCCAGAAATCCATCAGCAGATTCACCGCGAAAAACACATCTATGTAAAATTCGCAGTACACAAAACACCCCCTAGCCTCTGCAGGGACTCTTCTACTTATCTGGAATAAGTACTGTCCATTATAGAGGTTCGGGGGTGCTGATTTTGTCAAAACGGCTTGCCTGGCTGTAAAATCTTTTCGACAGTGCAAAGCCGCTTTTTTTCACCTTATGTTACCTGTTTTATGTCAATTTTTCCCGTTTTTTAACTGATGAAGGGTGTTTAGAAGTGCTCTTAATTTTTCTGCCGGTATCTGTCCGGGGGCAGAGGCCTGCAGACCGGCTGCAAAGGTAATGCAGGAGCCAAAGTCCTCTCCCAGAAAGCGGGTGGCCATACCCATTTGTCCCATAGACATGGTTACCACCGGCTTTTCTGTTTTCTCCCCTGCCCAAAGAGACGCCATGAGAAGCCTCAGCACATCCTCCTGTTTTCGGGGCATCACAGCCAGCTTTAGGATATCTGCTCCACAGGCATCCATTTCCTGCATATAGTTCACCATCTGTTCCACAGAAGGTGTCTCATGGAAATGATGGTTGGATGCCAGCACTACAGCGTGATGGCTTTTCAGCTCTGTAATCAGCGCTCCTGCCTTTTGAGGGCAGAAAAACAATTCCACATCCAGAATATCTGCCTGTCCGGATTTTGCCGCCTGCTTTAACAGCTTTACATAATCTTCATACATAATTTCCCGGCAGCCTCCCTCTCTTGCGGTACGGAAGGTAAACAACAGCGGAATTTCTCCTAAATTGTCACTTATTGTCTCTAACATTTCCCACACTGTTTCCTGGTTTTCCAGACAATCTACCCGCCATTCAGCTAAATCCGGCACAAATTTTCGGATATACTCCAATTCTCTTGATAATTCTTCTTTATTTTTCCCGGTCATGGGAATACAGATTTTGGGGATTTCATCCCCCAGTATCAGGTTCCTGATATGTAATGGCTTCATGGTCTTTTCCTCTTTTTCTCTTCTGGTTTGCTTTTGTGTACAGTATAGCACACTTTTCCACTTGACAGCAACGCAGATTCACTTTAAACTTTTCATAAATCAATGGAAGATACAGGAGGAGGAATATTCTTATGATACACATTACCGGAGAAACCGGACTTACCGGACTTCTGGGCAGCCCGGTTGCCCACAGTATTTCCCCGCTTATGCACAATTACAGCTTTCAGTCCCTTGGCCTGGACTATGTATATCTGTGCTTTGACGTGAAAGAGCAGGCATTAAAGGACGCCTTACAGGGGCTTCGCGCATTAAATGTGAAAGGTTTTAACTTAACCATGCCAAATAAAAATAAAGTTCTGGAACATCTGGATGAGCTGTCCTGTGCAGCCCGGCTTATCGGCGCGGTAAACACCGTAGAAAACAGAAACGGGCGGTTTATCGGGCACAACACAGACGGCATTGGATTTATGCGCTCTGCGGCAGAACAGGGACTTGAGATGAAAGGAAAAACCATGACTCTTCTGGGTGCCGGAGGTGCCGCCACCGCCATCTGTGCCCAGGCAGCCCTGGACGGTGTGGCACACATGCATATTTTTCTCAGAAGCACCAGCCCCCACCTCTCCAGAATGGAAACTCTTTCAGAAAACCTTGCTGCGGAAACAGGCTGTAAATTTCAGATTCACGATATCCGAGATTTGCAGACACTGGAAAATGCGGCCCGGGAAAGCGCACTTCTGGTAAACGCCACTTCTGTGGGTATGGCTCCCAGCCCGGATACCTGCATTCTGCCTGAAGACTTTGCCTTCCCTGCCGCCCTGTCCGTAGCAGACATTATTTACAATCCATGGGAAACCCGCCTGTTATCTCTGGCAAAAAAGGCCGGATGCAAAACCTTTAACGGATACGGTATGCTCCTGTATCAGGGAGCAGAAGCTTTCCGTATCTGGACGGGACGGGAAATGCCTATGGAACAGGTGCGGGAATACCTGCAGACTGATTTTTAACCCCTCCTGTATCTGTCCTTTTGCCATTTGCCACACGCAAAAAACCGCAGATTTCAAGGAATCTTTCCTAAAATCTGCGGTCTTCTTTTATTGTCTCTTATCTTCTGTTTTTCAAAAAGTCTGGAATCTGAATATCTTTTTTCGGCACGTTGCTGGTAAAAGTAGTTGGCGCCTGCTGGAAAGTCGGCTGCTGGAAGGTTGGCATCTGGTAACCTGTTGTCTGCTGCTGTACCGGCTCCTGCTGCTGCGGTGCCGCCTGCTGCCTTACTGGTCTTGCGGTTGTTGACTTCGCTGCTTTCTTATTTCTTTCCACACTTGCTTTTCTGGCTGTCTCATCATCCAGGCCTGTAGCGATAACTGTAATTCTTACATAATCTGCTTCTTTATCATCGTACAGGGCACCGAAGATAATGTTAGTATCTTCACCTGTCAAATCCTGTACATAAGTTGCTGCATCGTTGGCATCCATAAGAGAAATATCTCCGGATACATTGATAATAACATGTGATGCACCCTGTATGGTTGTCTCCAGAAGCGGACTGGATACCGCCTGCTGAACAGCTTCCATGGCTTTGTCATCACCCTTGCCTTCACCGATACCAATGTGAGCCACACCTTTGTCAATCATAACAGTCTGTACGTCTGCAAAGTCCAGATTAATCAATGCAGGCAGGTTAATCAAATCTGTAATACCCTGTACAGCCTGCTGCAGGACTTCGTCTGCTTTCTTCAGAGCTTCCGGCATAGTAGTACGGCGGTCAACGATTTCCAGAAGTTTATCGTTTGGAATAATAATCAGTGTATCTACATTTTCTTTTAATTTTTCAATTCCGGAAAGAGCATTGCTCATACGGGTTTTTGCTTCAAAACGGAACGGTTTTGTCACAACACCAACAGTCAGAATTCCCATTTCCTTAGCCACTCCGGCAACTACCGGTGCAGCACCGGTTCCTGTTCCGCCGCCCATACCGCAGGTAACAAACACCATATCCGCTCCCTGGATGGCCTGTCTGATTTCTTCGATGCTTTCTTCCGCAGCTTTTTCACCGATTTCCGGTTTTGCTCCCGCACCCAGACCTTTTGTCAGCTTTTCACCAATCTGGATCACTGTGGGTGCTTTGCATAATGTAAGCGCCTGTTTATCTGTATTGACTCCAATAAATTCCACTCCGCCGATGGCTTCTTCCACCATTCTGTTTACTGCGTTATTTCCAGCTCCACCTACACCTACAACGATAATCTTTGCAGATGATTCAGCCTCGTTTGTCATAATTTCTAACACGGTATTTCCTCCTTTAGCTCCCTTGTATGGCTTGAAATGTGTATCACATTCATTTTCTTTCATAATATACATATAGATATATAATAAATGCTTTTTTTAAATTAATCAACTGGTAAATTCACTTTTTAAAAATTTTTTAGACCTTTTTTAGAATTATCTCCCTTTTTCATAAAACTTTCGTCAGCCTGCTGAATCAGAACCGTCGCTGTATTCCACATCCGTTCCGGTGTCGGAAGAATCTCCTGAAGAAGCGCCCTTGTTTTCTGTGTCTTTCTTCTGACTGTCAGAATTCTGGGGATCCGCTCCCTGGTCTGTGCTATGGCTTTTTTCTGAGCTATCTGTTTCCTCTCCGCTGTCTGCATCGGAAATATCCCGACCGTCGTCCTCTTCGGAATTGTTTGCATCCGTATTTTTTCCCTCTGCACTCTGTCCTGTTTCGCTGTTCTCTTCTGCTGCTGCATTGTCAAATACAACGCTGGCTGTGTCTTCTGTTACATTTTCCAGATGAAGGACACCTTCCATACCTTCCAGCTGCGGAAGAATTCCAATCAGGCGGTTCATCTTTTCATCCATATTTTCATCGGTTCCCATATTCACTTCAATAGAGCCGTAATACAGTACCAGCTGCTTCAAATCATTAAACACCAGACGGTCCGGCTTCTGCTCCGTCTTTTCCAGCATTTTTCCCACGCTTAAAATGGTATTCAGTCTCTTCTTGTTGATACCTTTTATCTTCTCCCCTTGCTTAGCCTCTTTTACATTCAGCCCGTCTATAAGGGGTACATTTTCAATGGGTTCCTCAGTAATAATCTGAATCACGCCCTGGCGGTCAAAGTTTAGGCATTGGCCGTTGAGACTGAAATAACCAATCATCTGTTTTTCTCTGACCTGCACCACCAGCGTATTCCATTTCTTCCTTTTAATGGTTATCCGGTCAATGAGCGCTTCCTCTTTTGTTTTTTCCTCTGTATTGATAAACCGTTCTGCCAGCAGCGTGTTTTTGGCCGCCGGCACATCCAGCACCATTTTCTTGATTTCCTCATCCGAATAAAACTGATTGCCTTTTACTTCTACTTTTGTAACGCGGAATCCCACACAAAACACTATCAGAAAAATCAGGATTCCTATGACAATAATTTCTGTCACAATTCTGCGTATGCTTCTTTTACTCATAAACTTCCCCTTTAGTCTTTGAAAATCTGCGCTCCCAGTAAAGTCAAATCTCTGCAGATATCTTCATAGCCCCGCTCAATATAATGGCGGTTCTCCACACAGGTCTCTCCCCTGGCGGCCAAGCCTGCCAGCACCAGCGCTGCGCCTCCCCGCAGTTCCTCGGCCCAAACCTTATTTCCTGTAAGAACACCTCCCCGAACCCGGGCGCAGTTTTGGAATACAGAAATATCTGCTCCCATTCTCTGCAGCTGGTACACCGGTTTAAAGCGGTCTTCAAACACGGTCTCCACAAGACAGCTCTCTCCTCTGGAGGCTGCAAGCACTGCCAGAAACACAGACTGCAAATCCGTAGGAAATCCCGGATACACAGCTGTCTGCAAATAAGGAACAAAGCCATCCGCTTTCTGACCTGACAGAATCAGTTTACCACTGTTACAGGTATATTGTCCACCAATTTTCTCATAGGCAGCTAAAAGCGCTCCCATTTCCTCTACTGGCGCCTGATCCAGAACGCAGTTTCCACGGGTAATAGCAGCGGCACACACATAAGTGCCTGCAGCTATCCGGTCTGCGGGCACCTGAAATTCCGTATCGTGAAGGTTCCGTACCCCGGTAATCTTAAGCTGCTCGCTCCCCACACCTTCTATCCTCGCCCCGGCCTGGTTCAAAAAACGGCACAGCCAGCTGACCTCCGGCTCTTTTGAACAACCGGAAAGCCAAGTGATTCCCGGGGCACATACGGCGGCCAGAATGGCATTTTGCGCAGCTCCCACACTGCTTTTTGGAAAATGATATCTGCTTTCCTTCCTTTTCCCTGCCCTGGCGCACAGCATTTCTCCTTCCTGAAATTCTGCCCCCATAGCCTCTAAAACCGCCAAATGCAAATCCACAGGTCTTTTTCCAATGACGCAGCCTCCGGGATAGGGCACGCAAGCCTGACCGCACCGGCCCAGCAGACTTCCCAGCAGGACAATGGAGGAACGCATCTGACATCCCAGCTTCCGGTCCACCTCATATCCTGTTACCTGTTCTGCATCCAGCAAAAGGGTATGCCCCTCCCAGATTGCTTTTACCCCCAGTTTCTTTAAAATTTCTTCCATAACAAAAACATCTGCAATTTTCGGACAGCCGTGGAGCACGGTAACTCCTTTATTTAAAAGAGCGGCAGCCATCATTGGCAGTGCCGCGTTTTTAGAACCCTGTATTTTCAATTCACCACTTAAAGGAATTCCGCCTGTAATTTTAATTCCAGCCAAGCCATACACTCCTCTTATATTCAGATTCAAAGACTTTCATACTGTATTCTATGCGGCCTGCCGGGCGGTGTGCATAAAGTCACGGTTCTTCGTATCGGCTCACGGACAGAGCAATCCCCATCTCCCCCAGAAGAAACAGCACAGACGTCCCCCCATAGCTGACAAAGGGCAGGGTAATTCCCGTGTTGGGAATGGTATTGGTCACTACTGCGATATTTAAAATCACCTGGATAGCCATATGCCCCATAATCCCTGCTGCAATCAAAGCGCCGCTTAAATCCCTTGCATGGGTGGCAATGACCATGAGACGCCAGATAAGCAGCCCAAACAGCAGAATCAGAAGGCAGGCGCCTACAAGCCCCGTTTCCTCACAGATAATGGAAAAAATCATATCGTTCTGGGCCTCGGGCACAAACCCCAGCTTCTGCAGACTGCTGCCAAGACCTCTGCCGAAAATCCCGCCGCTGCCTATAGCATACAGCCCCTGTATGGTCTGAAATCCTTTTTCGTAAGCCTCCGGATTCCGCCAGATAGCCAGCCGCTCCAGACGGTAGCTTGCCATGCCCAGAAAAATCCCTATAAACACCACACCCACAGCTCCGATACCAAGAAAAGGCAGGTAGCGGGGATTAGATACAAAAATCAAGATGACTCCGATTCCCAGAATGATAATAGCGGTACTTAAATTGTTTGTTCCCACAAGCCCCACAATGGGCAGCAAAAGCGTCATCGTGCCTGCCATGTGAAGAATTCCCTGCTTGTGTTCCGCACTGCGGATAATCACATGGGTCAAAAGCAGTATCACCGCCACCTTGGCAAACTCAGAAGGCTGAAAAGACAAAGGCCCTATAGAAAGCCACCGTTTCGAGCCATTATATTCATCTCCGAACAAGAGAACGGCCAGGGACAAAACCAGAGATATCAGATAAAAAAAGGGGGCAAACCGCACCAGAATGTGATAGTCCATGCAGGAAACCAGATACATTCCCATAAGTCCCAGGGAAGTGGCAAATAACTGTTTCTTAAAATAATAGGCAGAATCATGGAATTTGACTCTGCCATTATACGCACTGGTACTATAGAGAAACACCAGACCGCAAATCAAAAGAAGCAGAACCAGAAACAGAAGCCCTGTGTCCTGGTGTCCCGCATTTTTTCTTTCCTTCTCCACTTTTATGCTTCCTTTCGTGACGGTGCTTCTTTTCAATATATGAAATACAGGAAACAGATAGACGTATTCCAAAAAAGTTTCCCTTATAACAAAGAGGACAGCCTTTTTTGACTGTCCCCTGGTTTTTCTTAAAGCATGCTGCGTACATATTCCTTAAACTTGTCTCCCCGCTGCTCATAGTTGTCAAACTGCCCCCAACTTGCGCAGGCAGGTGAAAGCAGAACCGCATCCCCTTTTTGGGCTTTTTCGGCACAGATTTTCACCGCTTCTTTCAGGCTGTCTGCCAGAATGGTATGGTAAAATCCGCATGCGTGAGCTGCTTTTTCTATTTTCTCTCTGGTCTGTCCGATAAGCACAAGTTCCTTTACCTTGCCGTCAAAGGCCTGAATCCACTCCTCATAAGAAGATTCCTTATCGTATCCTCCGCCAATAAGAAAAGTCGGGCGATTCATAGCCTGTATGCCCTTAATGGCTGCATCGGGATTGGTTCCCTTAGAATCGTTATAATAAGCTACGCCGTGAATCTCTTCCACAAACTCAATGCGGTGTGCAACGGCACGAAATGCAGACGCTGCCCTTCGGATAACTTCTTTCGGCACTCCGGCGCAGTAAGCCATAGCTGCTGCTGCCATAACGTTTTCATAATTGTGCTGCCCCAGAAGCTTTAATTCTTCGGTGCGTACCAGTTCTACCTCTTCTGCATCTGTTTTCAGCACAATCCTTGTACCATCTAAGTACACGCCCTTTTCCAGCATTCTCTCACTGGAGAAAAAGACAACCGTTGCCGGACAGTGTTCTGCGAACCTGCGCAATTCTTCGTCTTCATAATTCAGAATACAGAAATCTTCTTTTGTCTGATTGGCTGCAATCAGCTCTTTCACACGAATGTATTCTTTCATGGTATGATGACGGTTTAAATGGTCTTCTGTAATATTTAAAATAGCGGAAACCTTTGGAGCAAAGGTATGGGTGGTTTCCAACTGAAAGCTGCTGATTTCTGCCACTGTATAGCTGTCCTCATTCATGGACAGAGCAGCTTCTGTATAGGCATTTCCTATATTTCCTACCACAAACACCGAATCCGCATAAGCCTTCATAATTTCTCCAAGTAGAGCTGTGGTGGTAGTCTTTCCGTTTGTTCCTGTAATAGCCAGCACCGTTCCCTCGCCCATGCGGTAAGCCAGTTCTACTTCGCCCCACACCGGCACGCCTGCAGCCTGCATACGCTCTACAGGCGCAATGTCTAGAGGCACTCCCGGACTCATCACTGCCAAATCCAGAGTGGAAATCACTTCGTCACTCAGTTCGCCCAGTACAATTTCACAGGCAGATCCTTTGGGCAGCTTCTTCTCAAGCTCTTCTTTTTTCAGTTTTTCATTGCCGTCATACAGGACAACCCGGGCGCCTACGGCTTCCAGAAGCTTTGCCGCACCGATTCCGCTGATACCGGAACCGAACACCAGCACTTTTTTTCCCTGCAATTTCTTTTTGTATAAACTCATATTTTTTCTCCTATACACCTATTAACGCAATCAGGCATAAAATAGCCGTGATTATGGAAAATACTGCTACTACTCTCGTTTCAGACCAGCCGCATAACTCAAAGTGATGATGAATAGGTGCCATTTTAAAGAATCTCTTTCCGTGGGTTGCCTTAAAGTAAGTCACCTGAATCATAACAGACAACACTTCCACTACATATATCAGACCTACGATCAAAAGAAACAGAGGCATCTGCAGCATATACGCCGTACCTGCCACAAAGCCGCCCAAAGCCAGCGATCCTGTGTCTCCCATAAAAATCTTGGCCGGATACACATTGAACAGCAAAAAGCCCATTAAAGCTCCCACCACCGCGCAGGTAATGGGTTCAATCCCGCTCTTCGTGCCAATGGCAATGACAGAAAAGAAGGTAGCCACCATAATGGTTACGGAAGAAGCCAGCCCGTCCAGTCCGTCGGTAAAGTTCACACCGTTTACCGTACCGATGACTACAATAAAGATAAGCGGAATGGTGAGAATACCGAAGTCCAGTTCATGTCCAGGAATAAAGGGAATTTTCATGGTCAGAGGCACATCGGTAAACTTCACCAGATAAAAGGCAAACACAGCCGTTACCACAATCTGGCATGCCATTTTCTGCATGGGCATTAAGCCGTCAGAACGTTTCAGCACAACCTTCAGGTAGTCGTCCAGAAAACCAATGATTCCAAAGCCCAGTGTGAGAAACAAAACGGGAATAATCTTGGGATAATCTTTTACATAAACCAGGGAAGTCACCACTGTGGAAAGAAGGAAAATAATGCCGCCCATGGTGGGAGTTCCGGCTTTCTTTAAGTGGGACTGTACTCCCTCTTTACGCTCTGTCTGTCCCATTTTCAATTTCCGCAGATAGGGAATGATAATGGGGCCTAATATGACACTGATGGCAAACGCCACAAGTACCGGTACAACCATTTTAAAATCTGTCATAGTACACCTCTTTTTTATGTATTTTTGCTCTTCCTAGTATAATGCTTTTTCCTTCATTTATCAACCTTCAATCCCCATGTAAGGAAGAATATTCTCAAAGATGTCTTTTATCACAGGCGCGGCAATGGTTCCGCCGTAATAAACGCCCTGAGGATCATGGATGACGCAGATACCCAGAACCTGGGGATTGTCTGCCGGGGTAAAGCCCAGAAAAGACGAGATATAGCGGTTAGCGCTTCTTGGCAAAGTCTGGGAAGTGGCGGTCTTTCCCCCGATGGTTCTGCCCTCTATGGCCGCGTTCTTTCCTGAACCTTCAGATACTACCTTTTCCAGAATATAGCGGACTTCTTCTGACACCTCCGGAGTGACAATTCCTGTCTGTTCCTTATAGTCCAGCGTTTTTACCAGATTGCCTTCCCGGTCTGTCACCTTTACACCAAAGTGGGGTGTTATCCGTTTTCCCCCGTTAATCAGGGAACTGACTGTGGTGGCCAGCTGTATAGGCGTAATCTGAAAGGACTGGCCAAAAGAAATGGTAGCCAGTTCTACTTCCCCGATATTTTCTTTTTTGTGCATAATTGTGTCCGCCTCTCCCGGCAAATCAATGCCGGTCTTCTCCAAAAGGCCAAAATTTTGAAAATACCGGTAATAATTGTCCACGCCCAGCCGCAGCCCCACATCAATAAACACTGGATTGCAGGAATTCATAGCCCCTTCCACAAAGCTTTCTGCCCCGTGTCCTGTTCTTTTATGGCAGTGAATTCTTCTATCCTCCACCACCCGGAAGCCGGGACAGGAAAAGCGGTCATCCAGGTGTACTACCCCCTGGGAAAGTCCGGCTGCCATAGTAATAATTTTGAAAGTGGACCCCGGTTCATAGGTATCATTGATCGTGAGATTTCTCCACATCTGGTTGCAGGCGTCCTGCAGTTCCTTATCTGTCATACCGGAAGTATCAATATCCGTATTCAGGGTAAAAGGGTCGTTTAAATTAAATTCAGGCACATTGGCATTGGCATAAATCTCTCCGTTCTGGGGATTCAGCAGCAGAATGGACACAGCGTCTGCCTGTTTTTCCTCCTTGACTTTCTCTGCAGCCTGCTGGGCATACATCTGAATATTTTTATCCAGACTCAAATGCAAATCATACCCCGGCACCGGCTCTGCCCGGTATTCTCCCAACTCAGACAGTTCTACCCCTCTGGCATCTGTGGTGGTGAGTATCTTGCCATTAACGCCCTGCAGCACATCTTCATACTTTACTTCCAATCCGATAATCCCCTGATTGTCCCCTCCGGTAAACCCCAGCACCTTGGAGGCCAGTTCCTCATAAGGGTAATCCCGCTTGAAATCTTCGTCTACTTTGACGCCCTCCAGCCCATAGCTTCGGATTTTATCCCCCACGCTTTTCTCCACATTGGTCTTTACCCGTTCAATGGCAGACACAGTTTCCACTCTCTTTTTGGCAGTTTCGTAAGACAGCCCCAGTTCTTTTTCCAACATACGGATAACCTTTTCCGGCTCTTTTATCTGGCTGTGAATCACAGAAATCGTACACACTGCCTTATTATCCGCCAGCACCTCCCCTTTGCAGTCCAGGATTCTTCCTCTGGCCGCCTTAATTTCCCGCTCTCTTTCATGAAGCTGTTCTGCCTTCTTCGCATAATAATCCGAACGTATGACCATGAGATAGACCATACGCCCCATAAGCCCCATAAGCATCAGCACGCAGGCAGCAAAGACTACCACAGTTTTCTTTTTATGATAGGTTCTGTTTTTCCTCAACTTTTAGCCCCGACAAACAGCTTATCCCTATACTATATGACCTCCTGCCTCTTCTTTAGAACAAAAAACAGTGTTGCCGCACAAAGGAAATTGCAGCAACACTGTTTTTTATCTTCTTATTTGGTCTTCCAGGTCTTCCATACCATAGGCATCCTCTTCGTAGGTGGAATCCTCTTCCTCAATGCCTGCATCTTCGTTGGTAATACCATCTGTCTCCTCGTTGTTGGCCTCTTCTTCCTGTGGGTCTCCGTCACCGAATCCCTGATCCAGTATAGTGCCATATGGATTGGACACACCGTCTTTTACGATGTCCGTCATCTTGGGCACTCCGTAAAAGCCTTCCCATAGTACGGTTTCTTCGTCTGTAGGCTCGTCCTGATAAATGTTCATATACGGCAGTACCTCGGACAGAATGGCCTGAGAAAGATACTGAGGGTACGTACTGGAAGCCTGTTCTTCCACGTTTGGCGTATCTACAACCGTATAAATAATGACTTCCGGCTTATCCAGAGGGGCAAACCCAATAAAGGATACCAGATAGTTTCCCTTTTCCTTTTCATTCAGCTTTTCCGCTGTTCCCGTCTTACCCCCCATGGAATATCCCTTGACTTTGGCAGATTTACTGGTACCACTTTCCACACTCATACCCATGTATTCCCGCACATCTGCAGATACCTCTTCCGATATGGGCTGTTTCAGAATGGTAGGGGTAATATTTTTCACGACTTTTCCGTCCTCATCCGTAATTTCTTTTACCAAATGGGGCTGGTAATAAACACCGCCGTTGATTGCCGCAGACATGGCTGCAATTTCCTGAATCATAGTACAGTTAAAGCCCTGGCCGAAAGTTGAGGTAGCCAGTTCCATCTCATACATATTATCTTCTGAAAACAGAAGTCCCGTTTCCTCACTTGGCAGGTCAATACCGGTTCTGGTTCCAAAGTTAAATTTGTTCTGATATTCCAGAAACAGACTGGTGCCCATTTTCCGTCCAATGGCCATCATACCGTCGTTGCAGGAGTTTTGGATAACCTCTCCTACACTTTCTACACCGTGACTGTCCGGATAGACAGCACAGCGTACATAATCTTCCCCGATTTGCTCTCCGCCGTCACAGACAAACTGGCTGTCTTCCGTAATGGCTCCAGATTCCAGAGCGCTGGCCACTACAATAGGTTTAACAACGGAACCAGGTTCATAGTTCTGGCTGACACAGTAGTTTTTCCACATGGCAAACAGAGCTTCCTTCGTCTCTTCGTCATCCATATTTGCGATTTCCAAATCTGTATAACTTCCCGTTAAATCTCTGGGATTGTTTAAGTCATACGTTCCGGAACTTGCCATAGCCAGAATCTCTCCGGTATTGGGGTCTTCCACAATAACGGCTATATTTTCCGCACCCTTTTTCTTGGCATTCTTTTTGTTATTGGGACCTGCAGACAACGCCCTGTCAAAAGCGGAAATATACTTTTCCACAATCTCCTGAATCGTAGCATCTATAGTAGTTGTCAGGCTCTTTCCATTTTCAGCCTCAATAATGGTCTGTTCCAGAGTCCCGTTTTCACCCATATATCCAAATTTACGCCCGTTGCTGCCATTTAACGTACTGTTGTAATACCCTTCGAGCCCCCAGGTTGCCGTATCACCTGTATCCGTAAATCCAATGACATCACAAGCCAGACTATCCAAAGGATAAATCCGCTTATAGTTTTCTTCAAAGTAAATTCCACGGACGCTCTGACGACGGGTCACTTCCTCCTGGCCCAGAGCCTTCTTCTCTTCCTCATCCTCCGGAATCTCCAAATAATCTTCAAATGCCTTCTTCTCTTCCATGGTAACTTCTTTTTTCAGAATCTGGTACTGGCTCGCCTTGGTGTCATCCCCGGTTAAAAGGTCTTCCACTGTATCCTGGTCAATGCCGAAATACTCCTCCAGAGCTGCCTTCGTGGGTTCTTTATACTTTTCCGGGTTCTTGTTGATTTCCACACAGTCCAGAACCAGGTTGTATACCTTCACACTGTTGGCTAAAATGGTGCCGTTCCGATCCGTAATACTGCCCCGCTTAAAGGGAATCGTCGTATTTGTGTACTGCTGCTGGGACTGGGACAACACCTGCTGGGTATAGCGGTTTCCCGATTTTGCATTGATAATGGTAATTCCTCCCAGTAAACTGACTAAAGCCAGCAGAGAACATCCAAATACCCCCGCCAGCTTTAGTTTCATCTTTTTTGTAAGTTTTCTTTGTTTTGACTCGTTTTTTCTCAATCTTTCACCTGCTTATTCTTCCGGAATATCCTGATACTGTCTCACATAGCTGTTGTTTCCCGGAACATAGTATTTAATCTGGTCTTCTGTTGCATACTCCATCCCCAGTTCATTGATGGCACGGTCTCTGATTTCATCCAAATCCACACTGCTCATCACATCGCTGTAGTAGGCGTCATTATCTGCTTTCAGTTCATTGAGTTCTAATTCTAATTGGGCCTGTGCACTTTTCTGTGCCGTCAACTCCGCAGTCAATTTGATATAATGCACGCAGGCACCCGTAGCCAGAGCACACACGAACGTAAGAAAGGCAATATAACCCTTTCCCATATTTGTACTCTTTGCCCGGTTCTTTTGTACCGTCCTGCTCAGTTTCTTCTTTGGCCGACCAGGTACCTCTTCCAAACGGCGCGCAGCATTTCCATCTTCAAAGTATGCCCCGCGCTTCTGCACTCTTCTGTTGTCATATTTGTTTCGGTTCCTTGTACTTGCCATGAACTCTCCCCTTGCCAGGCTATTTTCTGTTACTGTTTCACCCTCTCGAAAACCCGCAGTTTGGCGCTCTTAGAACGTTTGTTATACTCCAACTCCTCTGCACTTGGCAGAATGGGTTTTCTGGTAATCACTCTCCCTTTTGATTCGTTTCCGCATACGCACACCGGAAATCCCGGCGGACAGGTACACGGATTCTCATTTTTCTTAAAAATAGTCTTTACAATCCGGTCTTCCAGGGAATGAAATGTAATAATACAAATCCTTCCTTCATCATTCAAAAGGTCAATCATATCATCCAGCGTATTCTTAAGCACATCCAATTCTTGATTCAACTCGATTCGGATAGCCTGGAAAGTCTTTTTCGCCGGATGCCCTCCAACTGCTCGCATTTTCATGGGGATAGCCCGCTTGGTAATTTCCGTGAGCTCTCCCGTGGTTTCTATATCCTTTTCCTGTCTTGCAAGACAGATATGCTTTGCAATGTTTTTCGCAAATTTATCTTCCCCGTAATCCCTGATAATGCGGTACAGTTCACTTTCACTGTAAGTATTCACAATATCCTTTGCGGTTCGGGGATTTCTCTGATCCATACGCATATCAAGAGGGACATCTTCTCTGTAAGTAAATCCTCGTTCACTGTTATCCAACTGGTAAGAAGATACTCCCAAATCTAAAACAATCCCATCCACGGATGTGATTCCTATCTTCTGTAACTCTTTTTTTATGTTGCAATAATTGCTGCGGATGATGGTTACATTCTCCCTGAATTCCTGTAACCGCTCTCCCGCAGCTTTTATTGCAGCTTCATCTTGATCTATACCTATCAAGCTCCCCTTGGCAGATAACTGCTGACATATCGCATAGGAATGTCCGCCGCCTCCCAGTGTTCCATCAACGTAAGTTCCGTCGGGCTTTACCCTTAAGTTCCCGACTGTTTCTTCCAGTAATACGGATTGGTGTTTAAATTCCATTTTTCTCTCCTAGCATACTCAGATAACAATGCCCATACTCTGCATACCCTCTGCAATGGCATCCATGTCCTCGTAATTGCTGTTTTCCAACCATTTTTCCTTACTCCAGACTTCAATCCTTGTAAGATTTCCGGTCAATACCACATCTTTGTTCAGACCTGCAAATTCCCGCAGCGTTGCCGGCACGAGAATTCTCCCCTGCTTGTCCAGTTCACATGCGGTTGCGCTGGCTACAAAGAAACGTAAGAAGGCTCTTGCATTTTTATCATTAAGCGGTAAAGCTTTCAGCTTTTCTTCAAAGGCTTTCCATTCATCGTTGGGATAAATTGATAAACAGCCATCCAGACCTTTGGTCAATACGAATTCTTCTCCCAGTTCTTCCCGGAACTTGGAGGGAATAATCATCCTTCCCTTTGCATCGATTGTATGACTGTACTCTCCCATGAACATATGAACGACACCTTCTTTCGTGAAGAAACGAATCTCCCCTTCATCTCCTCCATGGTCCATACGGGGTACTTCTGCCACAAGCCACCCATTTGCTACCACTTTTCACCACTTTCTACCACTTATGTGTCCATTCTATACCAAGAAGGGGAAATACGCAAGTGGGAACATATGTTTTTACATAAAAAAAGAAGAGAAAAAAGCCCGAAAAATCAAGGTTTTCCAGAAACTTCCATCTCTTCTTCCCCCTACTGCTTCACCATGCAGCCCTGGGTATTCATTTGCATGTATTCTTCAATCAGTCTGTCCAAAGACTGACTGATATCCAATATTTTTCCGAAACCAGCTTTGGTTTCAATGGCCGTATCAAGAGTTTTTCTTACTTCTTCAATTTCCTCTTTCAGTTCACTCTGGGTCATAGGCACTCTCCTTATACGTTGAAACGGAATAAAATCACATCTCCGTCCTGCACCACGTATTCTTTTCCTTCCATACGCACAAGACCTTTTTCTCTGGCCCCTGCATAAGAACCGCAGTCTAGAAGATCCTGATAATTTACAACCTCAGCTTTGATAAATCCTCGTTCAAAGTCTGTGTGTATTTTTCCTGCAGCCTGAGGCGCTTTGGTGCCCACCTTAATGGTCCAGGCTCTTGTTTCATCCTCTCCTGCAGTCAGGAAACTTAAAAGTCCCAGCAGACGGTAGCTTGCTACTATCAGTTTCTCCAGACCGGACTGTTTAATTCCCAAATCTTCCAGGAATTCTTTCTTTTCATCTTCTTCCAGTTCAGAAATTTCCTGTTCGATTTCTGCACACAGGGCAAAAACTTCGCTGCCTGTCTGAGAAGCGTATTCCCTTACCTTCTGTACATGAGGATTGGAAGCCCCGTCATCTGCCAGGTCATCCTCGGAAACATTGGCTGCATAGATAACAGGTTTCCAGGTAAGCAGGTTGTATTCCTTCATGTATAATTCCTGGTCTTCATCTTCCAGTTCCAGAGTTGCCGCAGGCTTTCCGTCTTCTAAATGACCCTTTACCACTTTCAAAAATTCCAGTTCTTTTGCCGCGTCTTTATCCATTCTGGCGGACTTGGTGGTTTTTGCAATTCTTCTCTCCAAGATTTCCAAATCAGAGAAAACCAGTTCCAGATTAATGGTTTCAATATCTCTTAAAGGGTCGATAGAACCGTCTACATGCACCACGTTTTCATCTTCAAAGCAGCGTACCACATGAACAATGGCGTCTACCTCACGAATGTTGGCCAAAAACTGGTTGCCCAGACCTTCGCCTTTGGATGCGCCTTTTACCAGACCTGCAATATCTACAAATTCGATGACAGCCGGAGTTACTTTTTTAGACTGGTAAAAATCACCCAAAAGCTTCAGTCTCTCATCCGGAACTGCTACGATTCCCACGTTTGGGTCAATGGTACAAAAAGGGTAGTTCGCTGATTCTGCTCCTGCCTTTGTCAGAGAGTTAAACAATGTACTCTTTCCTACGTTGGGAAGTCCTACGATACCTAATTTCATAATAAAATCCTCACTTTACTTTTTGCTTTATCTTCAAATTTTGTCTTTTGACATAATCATTAAGACCTGTCCTTCCGAAAAGGTGACAGACGCTGTTTCTGCCTCTATTTCATTACTGATGCCAATGCCGTCTGCATTATCCATGGTGTAATCCGTCAGCAGATACTTAAATCCCCGCAAGGTCATCCCCTTTACACAGTCTCCCATGGAAAAAAAGGAAATATACTTTCCAAACTGCTCGGCTTTTTTCAATTCTACAGAATGGGAAAGCAGGGTAATTGCATTCTGTTCATCCAGAATCCATGCCTGACAGTTCCGCCTGGAAGCCGTAATCAGAGTTTTCAGGTTTCCCATGTAGTGGTCTAACCTTCCTCCCGTAGCGCCCAGAAGAAAAATCCGGTCACTGCCTGCCTTTAAAGCCAGTTCCATGGCGATGGCCGTGTCTGTGGCATCCTTTTCCGGCTGATACCGTTTCACGGAAATATCCGGCTGACTTTCATAATAAGCCAGCACTTCTTTGTCAATGCTGTCGAAGTCTCCCAGAATATAGTCAGGTTGGATATGATTTCTGTAGCAGAAATTCAGTCCCCGGTCGATTCCGATGACGCAGTCCGGATTGATGTGTTTTATGACGTTTCGTGCAAACTCCTCCTGCAGACAGCCGCCGCACACTAAAACCGTATCCATTACCCTTTCATCATTCCTTTCAGTTCTTTTACATTGGCTGCAATGTCTCCCTTAAATACAGCAGAACCTGCCACAATGACATTAGCCCCTGCATCCAGGACTTCTGAAATAGTGTCTCTGTTTATACCGCCGTCCACCTGAATGTCCAGCTCCAGACCTCTCTTTTCAGCCTCCTGCCGTACCTGACGCACTTTTTCGCTGCAGTAAGGAAGATAAGACTGTCCCCCAAAGCCGGGATTTACCGTCATAATCAGTACCATGTCTGCCAGCTCCATAGCATGTTCCAGCACATTTACAGGAGTTGCTGGATTAATGGCTATCCCTGCCCGGCAGCCTTTCTCCTGAATCAGCCGCAAAGTTCTGTCCAGATGGGGGCAAGTCTCTGCGTGTACGGTAATCATATCCGCACCTGCTTTTACAAAGTCATCAATGAGGTGGGTGGGGTCCAGAGCCATGATGTGCACATCAAAGAACATATCCACAGCCTTTCTAAGAGATTCTATAACCGGAATCCCCATGGAGATAGACGGCACAAACTGCCCGTCCATGACATCAATGTGAAGCCAGTCTGCGCCTGCTTCCTGTGCCTTCTTTATATCTTCACCCAGATTGGAAAAATCTGCCGCCAGAATGGATGGCGATAATTTATATTCCACGTCTCCTAATACCTCCTTTTTTCTTCCAGTTCTCTATACATTTCCAGGTAGTTCCCATATCGCTGCTTTCTTATCTTTCCCTGCTCCAGTGCTCCCTTCACCGCACAGCCCGGTTCATGGGTGTGGGTACATCCCAGAAAACGGCACTGTCCTTCATAGGGCTGAAATTCCGGGAAATAATACCGCAGTTCCTCCTTTTCCATGTCTTCCACATAGAAAGAAGTAAAGCCCGGTGTATCCATAAGATACGTATGCCCTCCTAACGCAATCAACTGGGAGTGTCTGGTGGTATGTCGTCCCCGTCCCAGCTTTTTGCTGATTTCCCCGGTTTCCATCTCAATCCCCGGCGCCAGCAGATTGGTCAGTGAAGACTTACCCACACCGGAGGGTCCCGCCACAGCCGTGGTCTTTCCCTGCAGGCGTTCTTTTAAGGTTTCAATGCCTTCTCTTTGGCTTGCGCTGGTAAAGAGCACCTCATAGCCACAGGCTTCATAGCAGTCCCGGATTTGCTGTGTTTCTGCTTCTTCTGCCAAATCCTGCTTGTTAATGCAAATCATCACCGGAATTCCCTGCCGCTCCATAGTCACCAGAAAACGATCCAACAGTGAGAAATTCGGCTCCGGCTCTTTTGCCGCAAAAATCACCAGCGCCTGGTCAATATTTGCCACAGCCGGACGAATCAGTGTATTTTGCCTTGGCAGTACGGCTGTAATACTTCCTGTCCTGTGTTCCTGATCCAACACCTCGATTTCCACATAATCCCCTACTAAGGGCTTCAGTTTTTCCTTGCGAAAAATCCCTTTTGCTTTACATTCATACATCTCTGTATCTTCTACCGCAATATAATAAAATCCGGCAATTCCTTTTACGATTCTTCCCTGCATGTAACCTACCTTATATTTTTACAACTTTCTATTTATATCACATAATCTGCATACTGTAAACATTATATACTCTTTGAAATTCAAAGGCAAGAAAAAAGAATACCCCTTTGACATCTTCCTGTCAGAAGGAGTATCCTCTCTTTTCCTTTATTTTACTTCTGAAAATTTTAAATCATAAGACCATAATGTCCGGTAACTTCCATCTTCCTGCTGTTCTGCCAGATACAGAGTTCCGCTGTCCACACCATCTTTTCCCACAATGGTTCCTGCGGAATAGTAACCGCCATTAGAATCAAAATCAATAGGAGAGCCTTCCATAATCACAGTACCGCCGCTGGTTTCATCTCCATCTCCGTCCTGTACCAGACGAAGCTGTACGTTGCCGCCCTGGTAGTTGTCCGGCTTTTTCAGTTTCGGCTCAACTGCGGCCCACTGTCCTGCTTCTACTTTTGTTCCGTCTGCTGTTGTTCCGGCGGAAGAAGAAGTTGAAGCGCCTTCCTTACGAACCTTAATGGTAATCGTGGTTCCGGCTTCTACACGGTTCCCCGCTTTCGGTGTCTGAGAATAAACTTCGCCGTAAGCCACATTGGCATCTTCACTGTCGCCTTCTTCTATCTCCACAATCAGACCTTGTGCGGTCAACGTTGCTTCTGCCTCTGACGCCTCGATTCCTCGGACATTAGGTACTTTTACCGTGGTATCACCTTCACCGGTGCTGACGGTAATCACAACCTCTGTATCCTTTGCCACAGAAGTTCCTTCTCCCGGATTCAACGAAATAACTTTTCCCACTTCCACGCTGGAACTCTGCTGTTTCTCTACATTGGTTTTCAATCCTAAATCCTGCAGTGTAGACTGTACAGAACTTAAAGATTCTCCAATCAGTCCGGATGGAATAGTCACATTGGTATCTTCTTCCTCAGCCTTTCCGGTGCTGACATAATAAACAACCTGGGTATTTTTGTCTACCTGAGTTCCCGCTGCCGGCTCTGTCCTGGTAATCAGCCCTTCTGCTACGGTATCAGAAGCTTCTTCTCCGCCTTTTTTCTTGCCGAGATTCTGAGCATTTAATTCTGTTCCCGCCTCTTCTTCGGTCTTACCGGTTAAATCCGGAACCGTTACTTTATTTGTTGTGTCCTGAGTCTGCTCTTTCTGTGTATCAGTCCCTTTGTCCTTCTTTCCCCCCAGACTTACCAGTCCTGCTGCCGAAGCTACCATGTAAATCAGAATACAGATGATAATACCGCCGATAATCAATCCGCCGATGGTCATAGCCTTTTCCAGCTTGGTGTTCACACCGCCGCGCTCGTCGTCATCATCGTCTTCGTCTTCATCATCCTCGTCATCCTCGTCCTCTTCGTCTCTGCGGCGGCGCTTTCTCGATGGTTTTTCATAGATTTCTTCATCGTCCTCGTCATCCTCATCGTCTTCATCATATAAGGAAGCGGTATTATAGGCCCCATTCTGAATCTGCTTCATTTCCTCCGGTGTAATCATAATGGTCTGTGCATGATTGCTCAGAGGCGACAGATTGACAAAACTGCCGTTGGGGTCAATGAGAGAATGTTTCAAATCATTAATCAGTTCAGCCAGTGTGCTGTATCGCCTGTCCGGACTCTTCTGGGTACATTTTAAGATAATCTCTTCCAGACTGTGGGGAAGTTCCGGCACATACTGGGAAGGGGGTACCATCTCGTCTTGCAGATGCTTGATAGCAATGGCTACTGTGGTATCTCCGTCAAAAGGCACTCTTCCGGTTACCATTTCATACATGGTAATACCCAGAGAATAAATATCACTCTTAAAGTCGCTGTATCCGCCCCGTACCTGCTCCGGTGAACTGTAGTGCACAGAACCCATGGCATTAGTGCTGATAGTATTGGAGGATGCAACTCTGGCAATACCGAAATCGGTTACCTTTACCTTTCCGTCTGTTGAAATAATAATGTTCTGAGGCTTAATGTCCCGGTGTACAATGTTCCGGTTGTGAGCAGCCTCCAGACCCATGGATACCTGAATGGCAATACTGGTCGCTTCTTTGACTGTCAGTCTTCCCTTTTTGGAAATATACTCTTTTAAGGTAATTCCCTCAATCAGTTCCATCACAATGTAATTAATGCCCTGGTCCTCCCCTACATCAAACACATTCACTACATTGGGGTGTGCCAGACCTGCTGCTGCCTGGGCCTCTCTTTGAAATTTCCGGATAAAATTCGTATCTGCGCTGAACTCCGGTTTCAGCACCTTCATAGCGACAAATCGGTTGAGCTTATGGTCCTTTGCCTTATATACATCGGCCATACCGCCGGAGCCTACACAACCGACAATCTCATACCGCTCGCCTACAATTACTCCCATATTTAACATTCTTCCACCTCTTTTGTGTCTGGCTGTACCAGTACCACTGCTATATTATCTTTACCGCCGTTTTCATTTGCAAGGGAAACCAGGCGCATGCCCGTCTCTCTCAAATCCCTGCTTGTATTTGCAATTCTCCAGATATCATCATCGGAAACCATATTAGACAATCCATCCGAGCAAAGCAGCAAGGTGCTGTTTTCCTTTAAGTGAATATCAAAGAAATCCACTTCCACTTCCGGACCGATTCCCAGCACACGGGTAATGATGTTCTTATCCGGGTGCGTCTTGGCCTCCTCCTTTGTAATTAATCCCCTTCTCACCATCTCCTCTACCAGAGAATGGTCCTTTGTAATCTGAAGAATCTTGTCTTCGATTAAATATAGTCTGCTGTCTCCCACATTTGCTACATACGCATAATCGTCAACGATAGTCACAAGAACCATAGTGGTTCCCATGCCCTCCATCTCCGCATGCTGTTTCGCCTCTTCGAGAACTTTTCGATTTGCTTCTTCCACGGCATTGCGGATAATTTTAATCGGATTTTGATTTTCGTCCTCCAAAATGGTATGCAGTAAAATCTGCACCGCAAAGCTGGAAGCAAAATCCCCCGCCTTATGGCCTCCCATACCGTCTGCAACCACGAAGAGATTCGGCAGATTTCCTACCGGTTCCTCAGAAGCAAATACATAGTCCTGATTCACCTGACGTTTCTGTCCCACATCCGTTACAGAATATGATTTCATCCTACGAGTCCTCTTTCTTATCGATATAACTTTTCCTTAGTTGTCCACAGGCACCATCAATATCTCTGCCCATTTCCCTTCTAATAGTAACATTTATTTGGTATTTTTCAAGTTTATTTTGAAAATTCTCTATAACTTTTTTCTCTGACTGCACGAAATCCCGCTCTTTAATAGGATTTACAGGAATGAGATTCACATGGCAGTTCAGCCCCCGAATCAACTCTGCCAGCTCTCTTGCGTCCTCCTGGGAATCATTCTTTCCGCCTACCAGACTATACTCAAAAGTCAGCCGTCTGCCTGTTTTCTCAAAGTAATTCCGGCAGGCCTCCAGCACTTCCCCAATGGAATACCGATTGGCAATAGGCATAAGTTCCGCCCTTTTCTCCTGATTGGACGCATGAAGAGAAATGGCCAGGGTAATCTGCAGATTTTCCTCTGCCAAATCATACATCCGGGGCACAATGCCGCAGGTAGACACCGTGATATTTCTCTGGCTGATGTGCAGCCCGTTTTCGTCCGAAAGCATACGGATAAATTTCAAAAGATTTTCGTAATTATCCAAGGGCTCTCCGGTTCCCATGACCACTACGTTTGACACCCGCTCCCCGGAAATCTGCTGTATCCGGTAAATCTGATCCAGCATTTCCGAAGGCAGTAGATTTCTGGTCCAGCCTCCAATCGTAGACGCGCAGAACCTGCAGCCCATTTTACAACCCACCTGTGAGGAAATGCACACACTGTTGCCGTGCTTGTATTTCATCAGAACACTTTCCACTACATTTCCGTCATAGAGGGCAAAAAGATACTTCTGGGTGCCGTCAATTTGGGAGGTCTGCACCTCCAAAACATCCAGTGCAGTCAGCACGCACTGCTGTTTCAGCTTTTCCCGAAAAGTCTTAGGCAGATTGGTCATTTCATCAAAGTCCACAGCCAGCTTCTGATGCATCCACTCATAGAGCTGTTTCGCCCTGAAAGGCTTTTCTCCCAGTGCTGCCACGGTTTCCTTTAATTCCTTCAGGCTTTGTGATTTAATTTCTATCTGTTCCATTCCGTTTTCCTCTTCAATCTGGCTATAAAAAACCCATCGCAGTGATGAATCCCCGGAAGCAGCTGTAGATAGCCTTCTTTTGTAGTTTTTCCCCTAAGTTCCTCACATAGATACGGGTCCAGACTTTCCAGTTCATAGGGATAACGCTCTGTAAACCACCGCACGTTTTCTATATTTTCTTCCGGTGTAACGGTACAGGTACTGTAAATCAGGGTACCCCCCGGCTTCACATAAGTAGAGGCCTGTTCCAGAATTTTCCGCTGAAGCCCAGCCAGTTCCTGAATGCCTGCCTGGCTCATATTGTATTTAATGTCCGTCTTTCTTCCGATAACCCCAAGACCGGAGCATGGAACGTCTGCCAGAAGAATGTCCGCTTTTTCCAGAGCTTCCGAATCCAGCTCTGTGGCGTCTTTTTCAGTCACCACAACATTGAGGAAATTCTGGCGGACAGCATTTTCCCGAATCAAGTCCGTCTTGGTTCTGCTGATATCCCTGGCGTCCACCCGGCCGGTGCCTTTTAACTTATCTGCGATGCACAGACTCTTTCCTCCCGGCGCAGCGCACAAATCTATCACATAATCCCCCTCTTTGGGGTCTGCAATCTCTGCCACCAGCATAGAGCTGACGTCCTGTACCTGGATATTTCCCATACGGAACGCCTCTAAGGCAGGAAGATAATCATAATTTTTCAGATAATATGCATTTTCTACATAAGGAGCCTTTTCTACAAGAACTTTCTGCCTTTCCAGGCTCTCCAGCACCGCCTGTTTATCCACCAGATATTCCCGGATACGGATAGTAGTAGGACTATCCTCTAAAAACGCCTCAAAAATCTTTTCAGATTTTTCAAATCCGTAGTCCTTCAGAAAGCGTTCTACCAGCCATACCGGCATAGAATACATCACAGAGAGGTATTCCACGGGCTGACTCTTCTGTGGGAACCGAATACTGCCGTATTCTCTGGCTACCTTTCTTAATACACCGTTTACAAAACCGGCAAGATTGTAAAAGCCTTTTTTTCTGGCCAGCTTCACAGCTTCATTGCACACTGCGCTGTCCGGTACACGATCCATATATAACATCTGATACACGCCGCTTCGCAAAAGTTCCCGGATAACCGGCTTCATCTTCTCTGTGGGGACGGTAGAATACTGGTTCAGAATATAGTCCAGACGCAGACGATATTCCAGGGTGCCTTCACAGACTCTGGTAATAAAGGCTCTCTCCTGCTTTTCCAGATACTGATACTTTTCCAGCGTTCTCCGTATTACCAGATGACTATGCCGTTCCTCTTTGCTGATTTCCAGAAGAATTTCTAAAATCAATTCTCTTAAGTTTACTTTGTTCATCATAATTCTATCCTAAAACCTCATTTTCCGAAACCGGAAAGCCCCGCAGGAAAGAAGAAGTGTCCATGCGCTTTCTGCCCTCCAGCTGCAGTTCCTTTACTGCCAGACTGCCTTTGCCGGTCTGAATAAGCAGAGCATCTTTTTCGATTCCCACAATCTGTCCCGGCTGCTTTTCAAAGCTTTCCTCTCTGGCCTCTGACTTCCAGATTTTCAGTGTTTTTCCCTGCAGCTTTGTATAAGCGCTGGGCCAGGGATTCAATCCCCGGATAAGCTGCTCAATTTCCTTTGCAGGCTTTGTCCAGTCAATGTTTCCCATTTTCTTGTCAATCATGGCAGCATATGGTGTAGTGCTCTCTTTCGGCTGCTTTTCCCTTACCGCAGTGCCGTTTTCTAACTGTTTCAGCACTTCTGCACAGAGTTTTGCCCCTGCCTGGCTTAATTTGTCAAACAGGCTGCCTCCGGTTTCATCCGCTGCAATGGGAACTACAACTTTGTCTATCATATCTCCGGTATCCAGCCCCTCGTCCATCTGCATAATGGTAACGCCGGATTCTTTATCTCCGTTAATCACTGACCACTGAATGGGAGCTGCTCCTCGGTAGGCAGGAAGAAGAGAAGCGTGTACATTGATACAGCCGTATTTGGGCATATCCAGGATTTCTTTTGTGATAATCTGTCCAAAGGCCGCCACTACAATTACATCCGGAGCGATTTTCCTTAATGTTTCCACAAATTGGGCTTCCCTCACTTTTTTCGGCTGGTAAACAGGAATGTCATGCTTTAATGCCACTTCTTTCACCGGTGTAGGCATCAGGGTTTTTCCTCTGCCTTTTGGCTTATCCGGCTGTGTCACTACCCCGGCCACTTCATGTCCGGCTTTGATGATTTCCTCCAGAGTTCCCACTGCGAAATCCGGAGTTCCCATAAAAACTACTCTCATTCGTCATCCTCCTCATAACTTGTGCGGTGAAGTTCACCCTCTACCAGTTCTGTATACAGTCTGCCGTGGAGATGATCTGTCTCATGGCAGATAGCTCTGGCCAACAGTTCCTCTCCCTCCAGGATATATTCCTCCATGTTTTCATCAAATGCCCTTACTTTCACATAGTTTGGGCGTGTGACCGTTCCGGACATACCGGGAACGCTTAAGCAGCCTTCGTCTCCTGTCTGGGAACCGGAAGTCTCTATAATCTCCGGATTAATGAGCACCAATGGGTCTTCCCCTGTGGTGTCAATGACTACAATCTGCTTTAAAATCCCTACCTGAGGAGCTGCCAGTCCTACACCGTAAGCCTCGTACATGGTGTCAAACATGTCATCAATGAGTTCCTGGATTTTCGGTGTCATTTTCTCTACTTTTCTACATTCCTTTGTTAAAATACTGTCGCCTTCTGTTCTGATTTTTCTGATTGCCATTTCTATTCTCCTTTGGATTTTCTAAACGTTAAAGTCAAATTGTATATAAATATTCTGAAAGCCTTTATTCACTGCAATATATTTTTCCAGAGCGTCTTTTAGTTTTACCAGGAGTTCCCGGTCTTTGTGGCGCATATAAAGCACCATTTTGTAATAATCCTGCACCTTAGATACCGTTTCCGGCGCAGGGCCGATGAGTATCAAATCGTCTTTTGGATAAATACGCTTTACGTATTTCCGGCAGTAAGACATGGCCTCTTTTAAAAGTGCTTCGTCCGTGCAGGCCCCTCTTATGGCCGCCATAGCCGCTGCAGGCGGATAATCCATAAGCATCCGGTAACGGATTTCCTGCTGGTAAAAGTCCTCGTAATTCTGGGACTGTGCGGCCAGAATACTGTAGTGGTCCGGATGATACGTCTGAATCACCGCTTCTCCGGCCCGCTGTCCTCTTCCGGCTCTCCCCACAGCCTGCAAAAGCAGCTGGAATGTCTTTTCTGCTGCCCGGTAATCCTCGCTGCACAGGGATAAATCCGCTGCAAGAGCCCCCACCAGAGTCACGTTGGGGAAATCATGGCCTTTTACAATCATCTGAGTGCCAATTAAGATATCTGCTTCCTCTCTGGCAAACGCAGCCAGAATCTTTTCATGGTCATCTTTCTTCTTTGTGGTGTCCGCGTCCATGCGCAGCACCCTGGCTTTCGGAAAACTTTTCTGCAAAAGGGTTTCTATCTGCTGGGTTCCCGCCTTAAAGCCGCCGATATAGGGCGAACCGCACACCGGACACTTTTTTACGTCCCAGGTTTCGTAACCGCAGTAGTGGCAGATAAGCCTGCCATTTCTGTGGGAGGTCAAAGACACATCACAGTGTGGACATTTCATCACATGTCCACAGGAACGGCAGCTGACAAATCCCGTATATCCTCTCCTGTTGAGAAACAGCATGACCTGTTCCTTCCTCTGCAGTCTGTCCCGGATTTTTTCTGTCAGAAGACTGCTGAACATGGAACGGTTTCCCGTCTTTAATTCTTCCTTTAAATCCACCACAAAAACTTCTGGAAGCCGGCTGCCGCCGTAACGCTCTTCCAGATACAGGAGCTTATATTCTCCTGTCTTTCCCTTATAATAGCTTTCCACGCTGGGAGAAGCCGACCCCAGTACCACATGGGCGCCTTCCATTTCCCCCCGGCGAATTGCCGTTTCCCTGGCATGGTAACAGGGAGTTTTCTCGCTCTTATAGGAATCTTCGTGCTCTTCATCTATGAGAATCAGCCCCAGGTTGGGAAAGGGCGTAAACAGGGCGGAACGGGGACCGATGACAATGGAAATCTCCCCCTTTTTCGCCCTTTCAAACTGGTCAAAGCGCTCTCCTTTAGAAAGCCGGGAATTTATCAGGGACACACAGTCTCCAAAGCGCCGATAAAACCGGGATACATTCTGATATGTCAGGGCAATTTCCGGAATCAGCACAATGACCTGCTGACCTTTTTCCAGCACCTGGGTAATGAGTTCCATGTAAACTTCCGTTTTTCCGCTTCCCGTCACCCCTTTTATGAGGCAGGGACGGGGATGTTCCGTTTCCCATTCTGTGAAAATTTCCCGGCATACCTTTTTCTGCGCCGGGGTTAAGGCCGGTATTTCCAGCTTTTGTCTGTCTTCCTCTTTGGAAACCGGATTTCTATAATCCCGCTCTCGCTCTACCTTAAGCAGTCCTTTTTCCTCCAGTCCCCGTATAACAGAAGCCGTAATTTTCAACTCTCCCGAAGCATAGGCGTAATCCAGTGTTTTCCTTTCCATTAGTGCCTGCAAAAGCCGTTCTTTTGCTTTGTAATGTTTTCTCCTGTACTCTTTAAGAAACGGCGCACAGACCTCTTCCGGCGCTGCCAGACAAAGGTATCTCTTCTCCTTCGCCGCTTCTTTTTCCTTGACGGGAAGGACAGTTTTTAATGCCTGATTCATGGTAGAGCCGTACTGCCGGGCAATCCATCCTGCCAGGGAAATAAGGCGGGATTCGATTTCCATGCCCCTGTCTTCCACAGCCAGAATCGCTTTGATTCTGGCCCGCTCGATTTTGGGTTCTTCGGAAATCCCAATGACATAGCCTGTCAGCTCTCTTCCCCCGTTTCCGAAGGGAATCCTCACCCGCTTTCCGATTTCCACCTGTCCCCGCAGTTCTTCCGGTATTTCATACTGGAAACTTTTGTCCAGCTTCTCCTGTGAAATGTCTACAATAATATCTGCATAAATTCTGCTCATTTATTTTTTCTGTCTTCTTCCAGAATTTCCTGTATCAGCACACGCTCATCCATAGGATATTTTTTGCCTTTGATTTCCTGGTAGTCCTCATGGCCTTTTCCGGCCAGTACCACAATATCCCCCGGCTGACCGTGGTGAATGGCATAGGCAATGGCTTCCTTCCGGTCAATGATTTCCACATACTCACCTGTAGTTTTGCCAATGCCCACCTTAATATCGTTGATAATTTCCTGAGGGTCTTCGTCTCTTGGATTGTCGGAGGTAATAATGGTAAGGTCTGCCAGTTTCCCGGACACCTCTCCCATTTCATACCTGCGCAATTTCGAGCGGTTGCCCCCGCAGCCAAAAAGACATACCAGACGGTTTGGTTGATATTCTTTCAGTGTTGCCAGAAGGCTTTCCAGACTCATAGCATTGTGGGCATAATCAATCATCAGAGTAAACGCATCGGAAACCTTCACCATTTCAATTCTGCCTTTTACCTTTGCATTTTTCAGGGCTTTCTGAATGTTTTCTTTGGAAACACCGAAATGACGGCAGACAGCAATGGCAGTCAGGGAATTGTACACACTGAATTTACCCGGCAGGTCGATTTCCACCGGAAAATCCAGAAGTCCCTCTAAGTCATAAGCAATGCCAAGAGTTCCTTTGCCCGTTACCAGTCTGGTGTTCTCCGCTCTCAAGTCCGCCTTTTCAGAAAAACCAAAGGTTTCCACCTGGCAGGTATGGCCTTGTAAAATCTGTTCTAAATGTGGGTCATCTCCATTGAAAATCCCCACCTTGCACTGTTGGAATAAAAGAGATTTGCAGTGCAGATAATCATCAAAATCCTTGTGCTCATTAGGCCCGATATGGTCTGGCTCAATGTTAGTGAAAATACCGATATCAAAGGTAAATCCTGCGGTGCGGTACAGCATTAGTCCTTGGGAGGAAACCTCCATGACTACGCTGTCACAGCCCGCCTCTGCCATTTTTGCAAAATATTCCTGCACCAGATAGGATTCCGGTGTGGTATTGGCAGAGGGAATGTGGGTGTCGCCGATAACGGTTTCTATGGTTCCGATAAGCCCGGTCTTATGTCCTGCATTTTCCAGAATGGATTTTACAAGATACGTTGTGGTAGTTTTTCCCTTTGTGCCTGTAATTCCTATTGTTTTCAGCTTTGTGGCCGGATAATCAAACCAGGCTGCCGCAATACAGGCCATGGCATAGCGGCTGTCTTTTACCTGGATAACCGTCACATCCTCCGGCACCTCTACTTCGTCCTGCACCACCAGTACCGCAGCGCCTTTTTCCGCAACGGAAGCTGCATAGCTGTGTCCGTCTGACACTGCCCCCTTAATGCAGAGAAACAGCGAGCCCGGCTCTGCCTTTCTGGAATCATATACCACACTGGTGATTTCTTTATCTGTTGTACCCTGGAGACATTGGTACTCCACATGTTCCAGTAAGTCTGTTAATTTCTTCATGTTTGCATTCCCCTTTCGATTCTGTCGGGTAATTTTTTGTCTTACTATTTAGGATAACATAAAAACAGGCAAAGGGGCAAGCCCTTCGCCTGTTTCTGACTTCATATTTATAGATTTTTCAGATTTTTGGAAATGCCTTTTTCAATCCGCGCATAGGACTTTAAAACTGCCTCCTTCGTGCTGCACTCAATGGTGTAGGTCATATCTTTTCTTCCACTAAGAACGGCAAAGATACTGTCCCAGGGAATCCCGCCCTCTCCCACAGCCAGATGAGCATCCCTGTCTCCGCAATTATCATGCACATGCACATGTGTTATATCCTCTTTTAGATTATCGCACCACTCCCGTACCGGAATTTCGGAATAGCGGTTGGCATGTCCTACATCCAGACATAAGTGGAAGTTCTCCTTTCCCACTCTCTGCACCATATCCTTTAAAGGTTCCCAGGTTCTGTCAAAGACATTTTCCACAACCACTTCCATGTCTCTTCTGTCTTCCAGAAACTCCCCGAAAAAATCTGCCATTCGCTCTGCCCAGCCCATAAGCAGGTAAGCGTCCGGATACAGACCGGAATGGTACACGATTTTCTCTGCTCCCAGTTCTCTTGCTGCCTCATATGCCTGGGCAAAACGCAGTTTTGTAACTCTGGCAATTTCACTGTCATAAGTCATAGGGTTTAAGTCCAGAAAAGGACCGTGCAAAGTCAGTCTGTCTGCACCCACAAAGGCCAGCCGCTTTTTATAAAAAGCAATGTTTGAGGACAGGGAATCCAGATTTTCGGAAATGGAAAATTCAATGCTTTCCACTCCTGCCCCGGTTTGGGCGATTACTTCCTGCATTTCTTCATCTGGTAAAAGATGGCTGATATAAATCATGGCTCTGCCTCCTGTTTTCTCGTATCACTCTCCGGTTTTACTGAAACGTTCCCTGGGCGTAAAATTTGCCCTCTTCAAAAAGGCTGTCCACGGCCTCCATATAATCGGAAAGTTTCTGGGCTTTCTTGATTTTCTTCATCTGCTTCTTATTCTCTTCAAAAAGATGTCCCATATAAAACCACAGTTCCTTCATTTTAAACAGTACATTTCTGTCCCCGCTCATAACCGCTTCATATTCCCGGCACAATGCGTCGTGAAACTCCCGCAGTTCCTGTTTTTCCAGCATTTTTCCACCCTTCAGTTCCCGCACCAATGCCGGGTTCACCAGAAGGCCTCTGCCCAGCATACAGATATCCACCTGCGGAAACTCCGTTTCAAACGCCTGACATTTTTCCAAGTCAAACAGATCTCCGTTATAACAGACCGGATTTTTGCTGTTTTTCACCGCTTCTGCGAAAACTTCTTTATTGGGCGTATTCCGGTAATAATCCGTCTGCACTCTTGGATGGATAATCAGTTCCTTTAAAGGATACTGGTTATAAATATGCAGAAGCTGAGCAAACTCTTCCGGGTCCTCTTTTCCGATTCTGGTTTTTATAGAAATTTCCAGACAGGGTTTCTGAAAAACCTCGTCCAGAAATCGTTTTAAGTCTTCCGTATATTCCAGAAAACCGGCCCCTTTTTTCTTCGCTGTCACAGTACCGGAAGGGCAGCCCAGATTGAAATTGACTTCCCGGTATCCATAGCGTTCCAGTTCCTTTTCCACACGAATAAAATCCTCCGCCCGGTTGGTGAGAATCTGGGGCACAATATACATCTGGGTATTATTCTCCGGAAGAATATCCCGGATTTCCCGGTCTGTCAGCACTTTCTTCGGACCTGGGGAGAGAAACGGTGTAAAATACTTATCCATCCCAGGAAAAAAATTGTGGTGTACTCTTCGGTACAGGTATCCGGTAATCCCCTCCATAGGAGCAAAATAATACTTCATGTACTGCTTTGGGTGATTCACTATCTGCATAGTATCCCTCCAACTCTGTTTTCTCTTTCACGCCAAAAGTATAGCACAGTTTCTTCACTTTTGAAACTTCTCTGACATTCTTTTTTGCACGACTGCTGTTTCCCTCTCTTATGCTGCTTTTTGTACGTTTCTTCTCATACCGTTTTTCTTCTTCCTGATTCTTCTCTTGGATTTTATTTTGTCCAGAAGAAGCAGAAAACCTCCGCCGCCGCTAAGAAGCAGTCCTGCGGTTTTTCCCGGCGCTCTGTATTCAATGGCAATGGTATGGTTTCCCTCTGGAACTTTTGCTCCCAGAAAAGCAGTATTTACCTTTTCGCTCTGTACTTCTTTCCCATCCACATATACCTTGAAATGTTCGTCAAAGGGAAGACTGGTAATCAGATATCCTGCCTTGACCGCATCCACCTTCCCAGTCAGTTGGTTATCTTCTATGGAAACCTGTTCTACCGGGTTCTGATACAGCTTTTTGGAATTTGTCTGCAGGCTTTCCAGATTGCCCTCATAGGCCTTTAGATTGCTGATTTCATAATGTCCCTTTCCCAGAATCAGCGTAACCTGCCTCTTCTCCATATCCGGCTGCACCGTAAAGGAAAAATCTCTGTTATGATTTGCATATTCATGATTTTCTGCGGTCAGACGGTTTGTCTGTCCCTGAAGACGTATGTATACATCCTGATTGGGATTTTTGTTTGTAATCCTGCAGGAAAGAGCCAGCAAATCCTGGTTTTCTCCCAGGCTGCCAAGGGGTATGGTCAACTTCAGTTCTTCCCTGGCTTCCACTTCCCAACCATAGTCTGTCTTCTCAATCTTCCCTTTCTTTGTTTTTTGTTCCGGTATGGAAAACTCACAGGCCGACATAGACTCTAAGGTTTCTCCCTGTTCCGCCGTACTGTCTGCCTCCTTCACCACGGCTTTCTGCAGAAGCGCCGTCTGATTTTCCGGAAAACTCAAAGTACGGTATGCTTCTTCTCCCATGGTTTCCGAAGTCACATAGGCCAGAGGAGATACCAACTGGTTGACATACAGATTGCCGTCTTTTCCCTCTTTAAGAAGCTGATAGCCCGCCGGTGCTTTTTGACCAGTGACATATTTTACTCCCATAAGCTGCAGAAACAGAGGATTGTCGGAAACCGCCTGCATCATAGAGTTTCGGAAATGCTGATTCAGCCCAAAGGTTTTGTTTCTAAATTCCATATAATCCTCATTATAGGCAGAGGAATACATGGAGGTTACATTCTGCCTGATATCCCGGATACGGTCAATGTCCGCCAGTTCTTCGGACCCTCCTGCCTGTTCTTCCATGCGATACCAGCTCTTGTCTTCCTCCAAAATTTCCTTCATAGCTTTGGTGACATCTGTTTGCACTGTCTTTTCATAAGTTTCCGCCGGAATCATATTGGCACTGTTTTTGTTCACCATCCAGCCGAAAAAAAACAGAATCAGACAGGCTCCAAACACAGGAAGCGGATAACGGTTAAATCTCAGATAAGCCAGATACAGCAGCAGCATAAGCGCGCAGTCTGCCAGAGCCGGCAGCCAGTATTGCCGGAATCCCGCAGCCTCACGCTGCATGCCGATAAAGGCTGCTGCGGCCAGATAAGGCAGAATATGAAAGGCTATAAGCTGCTTATTCTTAATCCATGCAATGCGCTTCAATTCCTGCATATATCTGGCAATTTCCAGAACCACCAGAGGCAGAAAAGGAATAAAGACCTTGTCCTTTACATACAGCCCGCCGTTTAAAATCCAGCCAAAGACCGGCACTGTAAACAAAATCACCAGGCCCAGAGACAGCAGCCGGTCCTGTCTCCTGCTTCCCGGAAAAATATTACCCAAAAGCGCCACAATGCCAAGGGCAGACAGCCCCACTCCATAAGGACTGTAAAGCAGCCGCAAAGGAGACATGGGCGTCCAGGATAAACTTGAAAGCCCGCCTCCTCCCGACTGACCTCTGGATGACAGAACCAGAGCGGTAGGGATCAGCAGGATTCCGCAGATACAGACGCAGAGAAGCAAAACACCGGCCGTCTTCGTTCCTCTTTGGAACATCTGCACTCCCGTTTTTCTCCAGTTCTCCCTGCATTCAAATTTTGTCAGCACATAAAGCATAATGGCAGCCATGCCTCCGATACTGAAGTAAAAACTCGTCAGAATCATGCCGCACACCCCTGCAATCAGCAATCCTTTTTTCTGCTTTTGGCAATAGGAGTCCACCCCCAGCAATGCCAGACATAAAAAAGGCATATAATTTACAAACATCAGCTGATTATAAGAGTGATATAAAAGCGGTGTCGCCAAAGTAAATAAAACGGCTGCAGCTCTTGACAGAACTCTGTCGGAAAGATTTCTTTTCAGCCATTGATAGAAAAGAAATGAGGAGGCTGAAAAGGAAAGTATACTGGTGAAAATAATATAATGGTCCATTTCCACAAATGGCAGAAGATAGGAAAGCAGAATCACCGGGCTGAACAGTCCGTAATAGGAAAAATTGTAAATATTCTGCCCACCTCCCAGGTTCCATGCAATATCCGGAAACAAATCTCCGGTTGCATAAAACCTCTGCCGGAAGTAATCAGGAATGACGCTGTGCTGGCTAATCCAGTCCACCTTTGAGCCGAAAATGCCATACTGCATAACGAACAGCCAGCACAATACCCAGGTTCCCAGTATCAGTACAATCCCCGTAAGGTCAAATATTCTTTTTTTCATGATGTTTCCCTTTCTGTCTCTTTTTTGTACCTTAGTTTTCCTTGCCTTATCCCCCCGGGCAAACCGTTGTATTTTTCTTTCCTCTTTCTCTCTTCCATTTTACGAACCCCATTATAACAGCAAAAAACGACTTTATTTTTAATAAAACTCTGAAATTTTTCTTAAGTTTTTTTTAATTTCCTCTTTGACATACTTTATCAAATCATAAAATGTACCCCAAAACAGCAATGCCCTCTTTCAGACGCAAACATTTTACAGAACAATTCCCAACCGCATGAAAAAGCTGCTGTGTCAGACCATAGGCAGAAAGTGTTGAAACTCTCCTGCCTGGGTCTGACACAGCAGCTTTTTTATTTTTACATTCTGAATTTTATTTAAAGTATTCCACACCGGATTCAAAAATCTTGATATCCTGTTCTCCGTAGATGTTCATGGCAACACCGTCACCACGTCTTTCGGAATGTGCCATCTTACCAAGTACACGGCCATCCGGACTTGTAATACCTTCGATTGCACAGTAGGAACCGTTTACATTCCACTCTTCGTCCATGGTAATATTGCCGTTTACGTCACAGTACTGTGTGGCAACCTGGCCGTTTTCAAAGAGTTTCTTCAGCCATTCGTCATTGGCAACGAAACGTCCCTCTCCATGAGAAGCCGGGTTGGTATAAACCTTGCCAAGCTCTGCTTTCTGCAGCCATGGGGATTTATTTGTCACTACCTTAGTGTACACCATCTTGGAAATATGACGTCCAATGGTGTTAAAGGTCAAGGTTGGTGACTGATCTGTCTGTCCCACGATTTCTCCGTACGGTACCAGTCCCAGCTTAATCAGTGCCTGGAAACCATTACAGATACCAAGAGCCAGACCGTCTCTCTCATTTAACAGACGCATAACTGCTTCTTTGATTTTTGCATTCTGAAATGCTGTTGCAAAGAATTTAGCAGAACCGTCCGGTTCGTCGCCTGCGGAAAATCCGCCGGGGAACATAATCATCTGTGCCTGGTCAATGGCTTTTTCAAAGGTTTCCACAGAATCTCGGATATCTTCTGCGTCCAGATTCTTAAATACCTTGGTAATGACCTTTGCACCTGCACGTTCAAAGGCTTTTGTACTGTCGTATTCGCAGTTTGTACCCGGGAATACCGGAATAAATACCGTAGGCTGTGAAATCTTATGAGCACAGATGTGGATATCCTTTGTATCGTAAACACCCTTGTCCATGCTTACGGCTGCATTGTCGGTTTCAGAGCCGGAGCGTGTCTTAAACACTTTTTCCAGCGGCGCTTTCCATGTTTCCAGAGCCTCTGCCATGGAAATACTCATATCCTTGTACTCAATGCATGCGCTGTCTGTCACTTCACCGATAAGAGTGCAGGTCATAGCAAGTTCGCCCACTTTGTCTTCTGCCACTTCACAGATAATATCGCCGAAGCCTGCGCCGAACAAGTCTTTTTCGCCCACATTCTGCTGGATTTTCACACCCATCTGGTTACCAAATGCCATTTTGGAAACAGCCGCGGCAATACCCTGACGGTCTAACGCATAAGCAGAAAGCACACGGCCGGCCTGAATGTCCTGGTGAAGTTTTGCGTACTGCTCTTTTAAGGCATCAAAATCCGGTAAATCGTATTCTGCCTTTGGCATACGCAGCCATACCAGCTTGCTGCCTGCTTTTTTCAGTTCCGGTGTAATCACATCTTTCTGTTTTGCCACATCTACTGCAAAGGAAACCAGTGTAGGCGGTACGTCAATTTCATTGAAGGTACCGGACATGGAGTCCTTGCCGCCGATAGATGGAAGACCAAAGCCAAGCTGGGCTGCATAAGCGCCCAGAAGAGCTGCAAACGGCTGACTCCAGCGGTGTGCGTCCTCTGTCATTCTGCGGAAGTATTCCTGGAAGGTGAAACGGATTTTGCTGTAATCTCCGCCTGCTGCCACGATTCTTGCCACAGACTCTGTCACTGCATAAACAGCGCCGTGGTATGGGCTCCAGCTGGACAGGTATGGGTCAAATCCGTAGCTCATCATGGTAACAGTCTCTGTCTTTCCGTTTAATACCGGCACTTTGGCTACCATAGCCTGTGTCTCAGTCAGCTGATATTTACCACCGTAAGGCATAAACACGCTGCCTGCGCCGATAGAACCGTCAAACATTTCCACTAAGCCCTTCTGAGAACACTCGTTTAAGTCAGAAAGAGTATTCAGCCATTTTGTCTTCACATCTGAAACTTCTTCTGTATGCTCTAACAGATTTCCTTCTTTTCCGGGAATTTCCACATACACGTCTGTTTCCTGATGTGCGCCGTTGGTATCCAGAAATGCTCTGGATAAGTCTACAATGGTTTTGCCTCTCCAATTCATCACCAGTCTTGGGCTTTCGGTAACCTCTGCCACCGGAATGGCTTCCAGGTTTTCTTCTTTTGCATAGCCTAAGAAAGTTTCTACATCTTTCGGGTCAATCACAACAGCCATACGCTCCTGTGATTCGGAAATGGCAATTTCTGTTCCGTCCAGACCTGCGTATTTCTTCGGCACTTTATCCAAATCAATTTTCAGTCCTGCTGCCAGTTCACCGATAGCAACAGACACACCGCCCGCACCGAAATCATTACATTTCTTAATCAGACAGCTGACTTCTTCTCTTCTGAACAATCTCTGAATCTTTCTCTCTGTAGGGGCGTTTCCCTTCTGTACCTCTGCGCCGCAGGTTTCGATAGATTCCTCTGTGTGTACTTTAGAAGAACCGGTTGCACCGCCGCAGCCGTCACGTCCGGTACGTCCGCCCAACAAGATAATGATGTCGCCCGGGTCAGAGGTTTCACGTATAACGGCTCTTCTTGGGGCAGCGCCTAAAACTGCACCGATTTCCATACGTTTTGCCACGTAATCCGGATGATAAATTTCTTTTACATAACCGGTAGCCAGACCAATCTGGTTTCCGTAGGAAGAATAGCCGCAAGCTGCGCCGCGCACCAGCTTCTTCTGAGGAAGCTTGCCCTTCATAGTTTCCTTGACGGAAACTGTGGGGTCAGCCGCACCTGTTACACGCATAGCCTGATATACATAAGTACGTCCAGAAAGCGGGTCACGGATAGCACCGCCAAGACAGGTAGCCGCACCCCCGAACGGTTCGATTTCTGTAGGGTGGTTGTGTGTTTCATTCTTGAAGTTAATGAGCCACTCTTCTTCTTTTCCGTCTACATCCACCGGTACGACGATAGAGCAGGCATTAATTTCATCAGACTCCTCCTGGTCCTGGAGCTTCCCTTCGGCTTTTAATTTCTTCATAGCCATAAGAGCCAGATCCATGAGGCAGACAAACTTGTCATCTCTGTCTTTATAAATCACCTGACGGTCTGCCAGATATTTTTTGTAAGTTTCTTCGATTGGCGCCTTATAATCTCCCTCGCCAAAGATTACATTCTTCAACTCGGTAGAGAATGTGGTGTGACGGCAATGGTCAGACCAGTAAGTATCCAGTACACGGATTTCCGTCATGGACGGGTCGCGTTTTTCTTCATTTTTATAATAATTCTGAATGTGCAGGAAGTCTTTGAAAGTCATAGCCAGATTCAGAGAATGGTATAATTCCTTCAAATCAGCCTCTGTCATATCCGCAAAACCTTCAAAAATTTTCACATCTGCAGGCTCGTCAAAGTTTGTCACCAGAGTTTCCGGTTTTTCGGCCTCTGCTTCTCTGGAATCCACCGGGTTAATGCAGTGGTTTTTAATAGCTTCCAGTTCTTCATCAGAAATGTTTCCTTCCATGACATAAGTGGTTGCAGAGCGGATAATTGGCTGCTCGTCCTCTTTTAAGAACTGCACACACTGTACCGCAGAATCTGCTCTCTGGTCAAACTGTCCCGGCAGATATTCCACAGAAAACACTTTGTCTCCCTCTTTGCATGCAAAAGTTTCTTTAAATAAATCATCAACCGGAGGTTCGGAAAAGACACAGGTACACGCTTTTTCAAACACCAAATCGGAAATATTTTCAACATCATAACGAATCAGCACACGGACGCCTGTGACGTCTTTAATTCCCAGGTAACTCTCGATTTCGTGCTGCAATTCCTTTGCCTGTACGGCAAAATCTGCTTTTTTCTCAACATAGACACGCTTTACGCTGCTCATATTGACTCCTTTCTGCCCGATAGGGGCAAATGGTATTTTTGCAATTCTTTTGCATTTCTATGGATAGTGTAGCATAGGAAACTTTATAAGTAAAATTAATATGACTAATAGTTTTTATAAGTAAAACTTATGCATTGACATCTTCGTTTCCTCTTTATATAGTATATTTTGGAACTTCTATTCCCAATCATTTTCTGGAAAGGATTTTACTCTATATGGATATCAGTTTTGAACTTTATAAAGTTTTTTACTACGTTGCCACCACCCTCAGTTTCTCTGAGGCTTCCCGGCAGCTCTATATTTCCCAGTCAGCAGTCAGCCAGTCCATTAAAGCGCTTGAACAAAAGCTGGGCCATGCGCTTTTTCTCAGGAACACAAAAAAAGTCACCCTGACACCGGAAGGGGAATCTCTCCTGCGCCACGTAGAGCCGGCTGTGAATCTTCTATACGAAGGAGAAAACCAGATTTTAAACTCCCCTTCCCTGGAAACTCCCCTGCGAATCGGGGCCAGCGACACCATATGCCGCTACTTTCTGATTCCTTATTTCAAGCGTTTTCATAAAGAATTTCCCAATGTGCACATCAAGGTAACAAACTCAACCTCCGGGGGATGTGTTTCCCTTCTGCACAACAACCGGGTGGACTTTATTGTAGCCAATGCGCCCAATCCTTATCTGACTTCCAAAGATACCTGCTGTGTCATTCGTGAATTTCAGGATATTTTCGTAGCAGGAAAACGCTTTTTCAATCTGGAGGGACAGACTTTATCTCTGGCCCAGCTTACGCAGTATCCCATTCTGATGCTGGACAAAACCAGCACTACCAGCGGATTTCTGCAGCAGACTTTCAGCAGACACGGACTTTCCCTTACACCGGAAGCTGAGCTTTCCAGCAATGATTTGCTGCTGGATTTGGCCCGGATTGGTCTGGGAATCACCGCTGTTCCGGACTATGTGCTGGAACACCGAAAAAAAGAATTTTATCAGCTGCAACTAAAAGAAACTATTCCCAAACGGAAACTGATTCTGGCCTATAATCCACAGCTTCTGACTTCTCCGGCTGCTCAGAAATTTCTTCAGTATCTGGTGCCGGAAACAACATAAAGGAGATTAAACAAAATGAAACTATCTGCAAAAGCCACCATTTACGGCTGCTATCTGGGTTATATCACCCAGGCTATTGTGAACAATCTGCCGCCTCTGCTTTTTCTCACTTTCCGCAGGGAATTCGGCATTACCCTGGAGCAAATCAGCCTTCTCATAACCATGAATTTCTGCGTGCAGATTCTCGTAGATTTGATTTCTCCGAAAATTATAGAAAAAACCGGTTATCGAAAAGCTGCTCTGTGCGCCTTTTTCACCGTCATGCTGGGACTTACGGGATTTTACTGGCTTCCCTTTCTCTTGCCTCCTTACATGGGAATTCTCCTCTGCATGGTCTGCAATGCCATTGGGGGCGGTATCTTAGAAGTCATTGTCAGCCCTATGGTAGAGGCCTGTCCTGGAGAGAACAAAGAAGCCCGCATGAGTTTCCTTCATTCTTTTTACTGCTGGGGTCATATGGGCGTGGTGCTTTTCTCAACCCTGTATTTTGCCTTTGCAGGCATTGAAAACTGGCGGGTTCTGCCGCCTCTTTGGGCACTGGTGCCTCTGGGGACTTTCCTGCTTTTTACCAGAGTTCCTATTTATGCCGTACACGGCGATGACGAAGAAACAAAGCTGCCTAAAAGCATTTTCCGCTATAAAGTTTTCTGGGTGCTGTTTCTCCTCATGGTGTGCGCCGGCGCCTCCGAGCAGGCTGTCAGTCAGTGGTCCTCCCTCTTTGCTGAAGAAGGATTAAAAGTTTCCAAAACCTTGGGGGATTTGCTGGGTCCTTGCGCCTTTGCTTTCTGCATGGGCCTGAGCCGACTGTTCTATGGCCTAAAGGGAGAAAAACTGAATATTCTGTTGTCCCTGAAGGCCACGTCCGTGCTCTGTGTCGCCGGATACCTGATTACCGCCCTTTCACCTCTGCCCCTGCTTTCTCTGGCAGGGTGCGCCCTCTGCGGATTTTCCGTGGGACTGATGTGGCCGGGTGTATTTTCCCTTGGGGCTTCCTATCTGAAGGGCGGCGGTACTTTCATGTTCGCCATGTTTGCCCTGGCAGGAGATGTGGGCTGCTCCGCTGGACCTGCGGTGGTGGGAATCCTGTCCGATATGACGGGGAAATTGAATCTTGGAATCTTAGCTGCCGTAGTATTTCCGGTGGGACTTCTGGGGCTTAGCTGGGGGCTGCGGAAGCGGAGAGGATAATAGAAAATGCAGCGGACAGAAATCTTTTTTCTGCCTGCTGCACTCTAACTCCTCAAAATATCATATACAAATTTCTTACAACCTATACTCTACATTCCTCTATTACACACTCATGCTCTTTACTTTTTTTATCATACGCAATAACTACTAGCAAAATATTTCCTGTGTACTCAGACACTGCCTGAACATACTTTTTATCCCTAATCTGTTGCAGTGCTGTCACTGCTTTCTTATTCCACTTCAATTCAACAAGCAAGGCCGGTATGTCTCCAATATATTCCGGTTTTGGCAAAAACACATAGTCAGCAAATCCTCTTCCCGTTGGCATTTCCCGTATTGGCATAAAGTAATACTGCATGGCTGACAGATACGCTATGGTCAGAACACTGCTAAGAGAATTTTCGTCATGATATTGGATTGTGGAAGCAAACTGCGTATGAATCTTTTCTATTTTCTCTGCAACAGCTTCACCATCCATATCCAACGTTGCATCTAACAATGCTTTGGATTCCTGTTGAAAACGAATCAGTTCATTCCATTTCTGCTCCTGAGTCGCCGCTAAAAATTCCTGTCTGATTTCTTCATTTGGTATATAGGATGCCTTTTTCTTCCAATCATATGCCAAATACCCAAGATGAATCAATAGCGTAATAACATCATCCTTTTTCTTAAACGAAACCATATCATTCTGAAATGTATTGACATTTACTTCTACTGCTGTTCCTGAAAGCATTTGGATAACCGCCGTCCGCAGACCATCAAAGTCCATGTTAATAAGTGCAAGAATGGATTCATAAGTTCCCGTCTGTGACCAATAGCTTCGGAATACTCCTCTTGTCATGATACTGACAACCGCTTTCGGGTTATATACATGATATTTTCCTAACATATAGCCATCATACCAACGTTTTACTTCATCAAAGTCCCTATGGTAACAATTGCAAAGTTCTTTCACTTCTTCTTCCGTAAAACCGATATAAGAAGATAACATATCTGGTTCAAGCATGGTAAATTCTTCAAAATTATTTAAAGCTGACTGTGTTTTAACTTTCTTAATCGGAAGAATTCCCGTCAGAAATGCCAAATGCAGAAATTTAGTAGGCTCCGTTCCTTTAAACAATCCTCTGAGAAAATCTATATACTCTTCCTGAACCCGTATATTAGAAGCCTCATCACGAATTAAAGCATCCCATTCATCAATAATAATGATAAATTTACGTCCTGTTTCCTGTGTAATCTGGGCTAATGCCCCACCTAAAGTAGTTTGCTCTAAAAGAGAAACTTGAGAAAACTCTACTCTTAATTCCTCTAAGACTTTTTGTATGATATACGAAACAGTTTCCTCTCCACTTCCCGCATCCATACAACACCACTGCACATCTAAATGAATCACATCATACTGGTTCAGATGTTCTCGGAATTGCTCTGTCTGGCTAATCTTTTTCCCCTCAAAAAGCTGTTCCGAGTCACAACCACAGCTATAATATGCTGTCAACATATTTGCCGTAATAGACTTTCCAAATCTGCGGGGACGGCTGTTGCAAATGCAACACTGTTCTGTGTCAATCACGCTGTTCATTTCTTCCAGCAAGCCGGTTTTATCAACATATATTTTAGAATTTAACGCTCTTTGAAAAGCACTGTTATCTGGATTTACAAATATTCCCATTGTTCAACGCCTCCTTTCTCTTTAACACTTCTATGATTTCAAATGGAAAAGATTCCGCACAGCCGTCTATTATGTTTTCAACTCGAATTGTTATCTCTTTCATAACTTCTACTGCTTTCTTGCTATGCCACATGTTCTCTCTACTCCTGACTCTTCTGGATATATTATACCACTCGTTCTGTGAGTATATCAAATGGAATGTAGGGCAATTCCAAATAAATTATTAAAATTAATTTCCCTTCTTTCTTCTTGTATCCCCATGTTTCTTCCCTTATAATAAATCTATTAACAAAAACGAAAGGATTACCATTATGACTCCATTTTTTCACGAGGCCTTTTATATGTGCCTGTTCCCCATATTGATTCTAATTGTCCAAAGCTTATGTTTCCCTGTTTCAAAAACGCATTCCAAAACCATTTCCCTCCCTTGGAAAATGACTGCCATATTTCTTTCCCTACTTTATCTATGCATGTCTTCTATGACTGAAGTCCTGAAGGAAAAACTGCCTCTTACCATAAAACTGTTTCTTCTTATTTGCAGCTTTATGGCCTGTTACCTGTTACTTTTACGCATGGAAAGCTTTTCTCCAAAGAAAACAGTTCTTCCCGTTACATTCAAAAAAATTGGAAAAACCCCTGTTTATCTGGTGATGATTCCCATTACACTACTGAGCATTTTCATTATTGCAGGCTGCTACCCCGGCGTTTTCTCCACTGACTCCGCCAGCAACTGGAATGACGTTGCTGCCAATGCCTTCAGCAACTGGCATCCTGTTACCTATTTGTACATTTTAAAGGTTATCCAACGAATTTTCAGAAATCCCTTTCCCCTGGTTATCCTCCAAACGCTCTTCTGGCTCTTTGCCAGTCAATATGCCTTGTATCTTTTGGAAAAATACACTTCCATCCGGCACGGTGATATTCTGTATACGATATTCAGTATGATTTTTATTTACAGCTACCGCGCACTTGGAAATATTGAGAAAGACACGCTGTGGAATATTGCCCTGTTTTTATTCTGCCTGTTCCTCTTTGATTTTATCAAAGCCAAGCAGCGGCTTGCCTGGTATAAAATAATGGGATTTGCTTTGATTTCCTGTATGGTCTGCACTATACGGCATATGGGGAACGTAATTGTTCTGATAGCCCTGCTTGCACTCCTGCTCTATGAATGGAAGTCGAAGTACACCGACACAAAAAAACGTAAAAAACAGCTGCTCTTTCTTATGGCTGTGTCCATTCTGATACCTGTATTTCTAATCAACATACTGGGCAGTCACATTCTTCACATGGTACCCAATGAAGAATATGTAAAATACAGTGTCCCAGTATCTATGGCTGGTGCTGTGGCCTCCAAAGAAGATTTAGATGCAGAAGATATTGCTGTTCTGGAAGAAATCATGCCTTTAGAAAAATGGCAGTCCTGTTATGACAAATATTATGCAGACTCTTTATCTCGAACTTGGGGCGCCATAGGGGACGATGCTTTAAAGCTAAGAGATAAAGACTTTCAGAAGAAAATTCTTCTGCTCAATGCAAAATTTTTATTCAAGTATCCTGTGACTTATCTTACTGCATACTTTGATATGACCAGTATTATCTGGGAAATGGGAACACCGGCTGACGGATATGAATGGATTCCTGTCACAATTTACAGTTCTGCCTTGGATAATTATCCAGGACTTGCAGACCTACAGATTCAGTCAAACCTGTCCACTCGGATTCAGCAGAATTTTTTCGCCCACTCCGACCAAATTCCTGTATGGTCCTCTATCTGCTGGCGCGGCGGTTTTTCCATTTTTGTACTGCTTGTATGCAGTTGTCTTCTCGTAAAGAAAAAAAGGTCTCGGGAATTGCTGGCGCTTCTGCCTGCCTTGCTTTTAACAGGCATTCTCTTTCTTGCCAATCCTTCCCAGGACCCTAGATATATTGACAGCTATCACATGCTGATGTGCTTTTTTCTGCTTGTTGCCGCCTCCGCTGAAGGAGGCAGCAACAGGGGATAAAATACCAGCAAAGGTACTCCCAGCATCATAACAAATATATAACGCAATCCAAATGCTGTAGGTGTAGCAATCATTAATGTCAGCCAATTCCCCACCATAATCAACAACGGCAGAATGTATCTGGACTTTCTCTTTACCCAGCATACCAGTACATCATAAAGAGTAATCCAAACCAACAGCCCTGAAGCCATAAAATCATACTTTCCACCCAATTCTTCCTGCATGGCATAATTAAGATAGCTCTCAAATGGCGCTATCTGGTAAAGCCACCAGTCATTTGCAGCAATTTGTGTTTTTACAAATTCATATGGCGTATCTCCGCCAATATGCCAAAATCCATATGTTCCCATAAGATATTGTTCTGCATAAATTCCAAAATTAGATTTTAAAAGCGAAAACCATGTTTGAAAAAATTCTGCTTTGTGTGCATCCAGATAATCTGTATGAAATTCCGGCGCCCACTTCACTGGATCTACCAAAAAGGGATTATAATACTCCTGGTACTTTTCCATAGGCATAAGATTATCCAGAAATTCTTCATCTTCCTTTGTCATATTTCCATCTTTTATCACCACTCGTACCATTTGCTGAAGAGGGATTCCTATAGACTCCACAAACTCATTTTCAGCCGAAAATACTGCCCTGTAAACCGGACCTGTTATCGTATAAATACAAAGAATTGTCACAGCACAGGTAAGAGCCACTCTCTTTACCGTCTTTTGGTACATGCAGACCAGAACCACACTGATAAGAATCATAATATATATCCCATTATTACGCATAAGAGAAATTAGGACTCCCAACACACCATACAATACCAGATTTTTTCTTTTCAAAAAGGCTTCCCTATCAAGAACTGCTTTATCATATAAAAACATGCCAAGAAGAAGCAAAAGCCCACTATACCATGGGTCCTTCCACATAACAATGGCATAATTTCCGAATACCGGGATAGTACAGAAAAAGGCCACCGCAAAATATGTACAAAACCGATGAATTCGCCTCTGCATCCACTCTAAAAAGTATCCCAACAGAAATGCCATAGAAACCAACTGCAGCAGAGAATACAACAGCACTCCCAGATTCGGATTTCCTAAAGCCCTGCCCAGCCAGACACAGCCTCCTGCCAGCAATGAATAAAAGACCGGGAAATGGTTATCCCAGGGCAAATCTCCCAATACCATAGCTATAGAAACTGTAGCGTCTTCCGGCACAATCCCCGGATAGTAAATAAACAGTACCGGAGTCCAAAAAAGCATGAGGACAATGCTGTACAACAACCAATTTCCTTTCCTACACAGTCTCCCTTTCTCTTCTTTTCCAGTCCTCTCCATCAGACTTCGCATCCTCCCGTCAAAGAAAAACGTTGACAGTGTGAGAAAAAGCAGCATTCCCGTCCCAAAATATACAAGCAACCAGACAATATCTCCCCCAGAAAACGCCTGGAACTCCCAATCCCCTGCATGGATTTTTTCCCCCACAACTACCATAGCTGCAAATAGCAGCCCAAAAAGAATACTTCCAGCTCTCATCCGGCTATCTTTTAAGACTTCTCTCTTTTCTCCAAGCCATTTGATACAAAAATAAATGCCCAGGCCTGTTATTCCCACTTTCCAGGGGTCCATTTTCCAGTTTTCCTGGTGAAAAAAAATAAGATTTGCCCATGCGATTCCCAAAACCAACAGAAAAATATCCTGGTGTGCATTTAACCTTTTCCTGTTACCCATTTTTTCTCCTTCCTGGTCTGCAAAAATACTTTTCTGTCTGACACATTCCCACAAACAACAAAACTCCTATTACAGAAAGAACAATTCCCATTTTGATTCCCGGTACATGATAATGCAGTTCGATTTCATTGACTCCTGCTGATACCGGAATCACAGAAAGTGCGTTGGCCCCTCTCTGTATTTCCACTTCCTCTCCATTGACACTGGCACTCCACCCCTCATCATAGGGCACTGATAACAACAGATATCCTTCGTTGCCTGACTCATAGGTACCTTTTACACACCCATCCTCAAAAATTTCCGTGTGCATCTCCTTATCTTTCAGTTCTTCTATTACCGCCTGAAATACATCCATATCCAGGAAGTAGAAATGGGGAAAAATTTCCTGCTCTGTCCCCGTATAATTTGTCAATATTACCGTATGGTCCTGATCTCCATATCCTGCGGAAAATACCTTTTCACTTAACCAGGTAGCATAATTACATCGGTAAGTTCCATCAATAAAAAGCTGAAGTTC
>DXFK01000111.1 GCA_019114495.1 Candidatus Blautia stercoravium | reverse complement strand
ACATGTGTACATGTATTGCTTATAAAAACGGAGATTTTTATTTTGGCAGGAATTTGGATTTGGAATATACTTTTGGAGAGAAGGTTGTCATTACACCGAGAAATTACCGGTTTTCCTTTCAGGCTCTTCCGGATATGCCTCGACATTATGCGATGATAGGGATGGCATCAACGTACGAGAACTATCCTCTATATGCAGAGGCAGTCAATGAAAAGGGACTGGGGATTGCAGGGCTGAATTTTCCGGGGAATGCTGTATATAAAGATGAAATGGAGGGGAAGAAAAATGTAGCACCGTATGAATTGATCCCGTGGATTTTAGGCCAATGTTCTACAGTGGATGAAGCCAGGAATCTTTTAGAGGGAATCAATCTTCTGAACATTCCATTTGCGGAATCTTTACCATTGGCACCATTGCATTGGATGATCGCAGATAAAAAATCGTGTATTGTATTGGAAGCTGTAGAAGACGGGGTTCATATTTATGAAAATAAGTATGGAATTTTAACGAATAATCCGCCATTTCCATATTATCAGATACATTTGAGCAATTATAGACACCTGACAGGAAAGGTTCCTGAAAATCAGTTTGCAGAGAAACTTGAACTTCCGGTTTATGGACAAGGATTGGGAGGAGTTGGTTTACCGGGAGACTATTCACCGGTTTCCAGATTTGTAAAAGCTGCTTTTTTAAAATGGAATTCATATGCAGATTCGGATGAATTGTCGAATATAACACAGTTTTTTCATATACTGGATGCGGTTTCTATGGTAAGAGGTTCGGTGATAACAGAGGAGGGAAAATTCGATATCACGACCTATTCGTGCTGCGTCAATGCTGAAAAAGGGATTTACTATTACAAAACATATGAAAATAACCAGATTCAGGAGATTGTGCTCAGAAACGAGAACCTGGAAAGCTGTAAATGCAGAAGCTTTGATTTGACTCGTGGGCAAAGGATCCATAAACAGAATTAGAAAAATCAAGGCAAGGATTGCTCCATCGTATGATCGAACCGATTATTGATGAATATAGAAATAAAAACAGATGAGAATCCAGACAATCCTACAGGATGTATTGGACTAAAATTTGATTTTCCACTGGATAAGTTGGTGGGAGTGATGCAAGTATGTATTTCACTTCGTACCCCTTACAACATTGAACCTGTAAATTTGTGTATACAGCGGTGGTACAGCAAAAGCAACCTGCTGCGGTGAGCCGGTTGTAAAAACAGGAATACAGTGTATGGGAAATCAGACCTCTTGTTCTTTTTCAATAACACAAAGTCTGTGCATTGAAATTCCAATTTCATTCAGTGCTGTGATTGAAACCAGTACTGCAACCGTCCAATGCGGTACGGTGTCAGAGTCAGAATGCGATTGTCTGGAAAGCAAAATGGAAGTGCCAATGGTTGCTCAAAAAAACGAAGAAGTAAAAGAACGTCGCTTCTTTAACTGATAATGGAATCGAATCTGCACGGAATCTCCTACCACACATATAATGAAATGGAGAAAGATAAAGGGGTTTTTTATGAATTGTAGTGATTGTAGGAGGCAAATGGATTATGGTCCGGCTCCATATACTGCTCCCATCGAACAGATGGCAATGAAAAACAGAAATTTCCGCACGGCAATCTGGACAGGATGCCATTTGCAAATGACACTGATGTGTATCCCACCTTGTGGTGAAATTGGTCTGGAAGTACATGAGGATACAGATCAATATATCAGAGTGGAGCAAGGAAACGCAGTTGCAAAAATTGCAGGATGCGGAAATCAGCCAGATTTTCATCAAAGAATGTGCAAAGGCGATGCTATTTTTATCCCCGCAGGAACGTGGCATAATGTGGTGAATACGGGAAAGGATTCTTTAAAGCTTTCTTCAATCTATGCACCGCCTCATCATCGCAGAGGGACAGTACACCGGACGAAGGCAGACGCCCAAAGAGCAGAAGAGTATCATACAGGAAATGGTACGGAACAATGTAATTAGAAAGAAACCATGGTGTGATGTTGCTGAGACAGCCAGCCCGGAAATCTTTTTGGGCTGGCTGTTCTCTTTCAGAATTTCAAAAAAATTGTTGCAGGAATATAAACTTTCCGTTTAAACCAGACATAAATAAAGATTGTCCTCATATATTATCTTAAAGAGGTGAGGAAAGATGAATCAGACAGAAATTACACGGCTGTTTCCCCTGCATATCCGGCAGGCGCTTAATAAGGCCTGCCCGGATATGCACCAGGTCTATGAAATCCGTCTTCGTGTTCATGGACCGTTGATATTGATTTATCAGGGAAAGGAATTTTTTCTGACAGAGGACGGCAGGCTTTCCCGCAGGGAGGAAGAGGCCTGTATTGTCAGTCCGGGAGACATAAAGGAGACCATGGAATATATCAGTAATTATTCCATGTACGCCTTTGAAGAAGAAATCCGTCAGGGTTTTCTGACCATTCAGGGAGGACACAGGGTGGGAATTGCAGGAAAAACCATTCTGGAAGGGAACAAAATTAAAAGTGTAAAATACATATCTTATATCAATCTTCGATTATCACATCAGATAAAAGGGTGTGCAGCGCCCATACTTCCCTATGTTATAAAAAACAAAAGAATATGCCACACACTGATTATTTCACCGCCCCGATGTGGGAAAACTACTCTTTTACGGGATTTAATCCGCCAGGTCAGCAATGGCAGCAGCTATCTGGACGGCGTTTGTGTGGGCGTGGTGGACGAACGCTCGGAAATCGGCGGCTCTTATCAGGGGATTCCCCAGAATGACCTGGGAATCCGCACAGATATTCTGGACTGCTGTCCCAAGGCAGAGGGTATGATGATGCTCATACGTTCCATGTCGCCGGAAGTGGTAGCCGTAGACGAGCTGGGAGATTACGAGGATATTCATGCCATTGAATCCGTGATTCACTGCGGCTGCAGGCTGTTTGCCACAGTACATGGCAGTTCCATTGAAGACATTAAGAGGAAACCATTGCTGCAGCGTTTAATGCAGGAGAAAATCTTTGAACGGTATATTATTCTGCATTACGAGAAGCGGGCAGGTGAAGTGAAAGCTATTTTTGATGAAAGGGGAACCAGTCTGTACGACTGCAAGAGAAGGCAGGGTATTCTATGCTGAAAATCGCAGGGACTGTTCTGGTGGTTTTTTCCTGTTCAGCCTTGGGGTACAGCAAAAGTATCCATATGACGAGAAGGCTGCAGCAGTTAAGAGAAATCGAAAAGATGGTGTTTCTGATTCTGGGAGAAATTACTTACAGAAGGGAAGCACTGCCGGAGGTATTATGTACGGTGGCTTACAGGATGCCAGAGCCTTTGTCCGGCTTTTTAAAGGAGGTGTCTGAGGCTGCGGGGCTGTATCAGGGTGCGTGCTTTCAGGAAATTTTCAGAGAAAAGGCAAAAACATATCTGAGCGGTACAGCGCTGTGCCAAAAGGACTTGGAAGAATTTTTGCAGTTGGGAGAATATCTGGGGTATCTGGATATTACCATGCAGAAAAATACCATTGCTTTGTACCTGGAACAGTTAAAAAGGGAGATGGAAAATCTGCAGCGGGAAATGCCGGCAAAGCAGAAGCTGTACCGGAGCATGGGAACACTGGGAGGAATTTTTCTGGCAATTATGCTGCTTTGAAAATTATGCAGGGGGAGAGATGCCATGGAAGTGAGTTTATTATTCAAAATCGGTGCAGTAGGCATTCTGGTGTCTGTCCTATGTCAGATACTGAAGCACAGCCAGAGGGAGGAGTTGGCCTTTCTTACCAGTCTGACCGGTCTTTTACTGGTGTTGTTCTGGGTGCTGCCCTATATTTATGACCTTTTTCGCACCATAGAAGACTTATTTGCGCTGTAGGGAGGGGAATGCATGGAAATTTTGAAGGTTGTTATGCTGGGAATGACAGGTATGCTTCTGGGAATTCTTTTAAAAGGCACAAGGCCGGAGTATTCCGTGTATTTAAGCCTGGCTGCGGGAATCTGCATTTTTTCTTATATGACAGGGAAGCTGTCCTATCTGTTTTCTTCTGTGCTGAAAATTCAGGAATATCTGCCGGTGGACGCACAATATCTGGAAACACTGCTGAAAATGATAGGAATTACCTATGTCAGTGAATTTGCAGCTGGAATCTGCAAAGATGCGGGATATGGAGCCATTGCCTCCCAGATAGATATTTTCGCAAGGCTGTATATTATGGTATTGTCCATGCCGGTGCTGCTGGCGTTGATGGAGACCATTCACAGCTTTCTGGCATGAACCGGGCCGGGAAAAAACCAAGGACAAAGAGGGGGACATGCTCCGTGTGGAGAAAAAAACTGCTTCTGGCGGGAATCTGCCTGTGCGTATGCTGGAATCTTTCTGGAAAAGAAGTTTTTGCAGCAGCAGAACAGGAAGAACAGAATCAGGAAGAAGAACTTTCTGAGAAACAGCAGGAAACCCAGGAAAGACTTCTGGAAGGGCTGGAATTGGGACAAATGCAGGAGGCGGTCAATGAACTTCTGGGAGAGGAAACCTTCAACATTCGGGAAAGTCTGGCTTCTGTTCTGAAAGAAGGGCAGCTGTTTGGGGAAGAAGGAGTGAAAGAAATCGGCAAAGCTTTTTTGGAAAGCCATTTGTCTGTACAGAAACAGACGGTAGTGCAGATTCTGCTTCTGGTGATTGCCGCCTCTCTGTTTTCTAATTTTGCCAATGCCTTTGGGAAGGGGCAAACCGGGGAAGTCAGCTTTTATGTCGTGTATCTGCTGCTTTTGGTGCTTCTTATTCATACCTTTGGCAGTATGGGAGAGGAACTTTCAAAAAGTCTGCAGGGGTTTGTCCTTTTTATGAAAGCACTGATTCCATCCTATTTTCTGGCAGTAACTGCGGCTTCAGGTTCTGCCAGCGCCATGGTGTTTTACGAAACCGTACTGTTGGTCATTTATCTGGTACAGGCCGTGCTGCTGAAGCTGATTCTTCCGGGCATCCATGTCTATGTACTCGTGTCCATGATTAATTTCCTTCACAAAGAGGAACTGCTTTCCCGCATGGCAGAATTTTTCAAAACTTTGGTGGAATGGAGCCTGAATGCCTGTACGGCTCTTGTTATCGGCATGCAGGTGTTACAAAATATGATAAGTCCGGCAGTGGATTCTCTGAAAAGAGATATGCTGGGGAAAGCGGCGGCAGCTATTCCCGGTGTGGGAAATGCCATAGATGGTGTGACAGAGGTGGCCCTTGGCACAGCTGTGTTGATCCGAAATTCTCTGGGGGTTCTGGGTATGGCGGTGCTGCTGCTATTGGGATTGGTTCCTCTGGTGAGACTTGGCATTTCCACCTTGCTATATAAACTTTTGGCAGCCTTGGTCCAGCCGGTGTCAGATAAAAGGATGACCGGCTGCCTGCAGGCCATGGGGGATGGCTGCAGACTGCTTTTGCGTATGCTGTTTACAGCAGAACTGATGATGTTAATTACCATAGCTGTTTTAACGGTTTCTTTTGCAAATCATTAGCAGGGCAAAGGCCCGGAGAGAGGGTGAAACATGGAAGCGCTGTATGCCTGGCTGGAAAGTCTGATTTGTTATTTTATTCTGCTTTTTGCAGTGATGAATTGTCTGCCTGACAACAGCTATAGAAAATACATTCAGTATTACATGGGGCTTCTGCTTATTCTGGTAGTGTTATCTCCCCTTTTGCATTTGTCTGGTATGGAAGGGCAGATAGCTGCTTATACAAAAGAATTCCAAGAGGAAGCACAGGAATGGGAAGAAAAAGCAGAAACCTGGGAAAAGGAGTGGCAGGAGGAGGCAGGGATTATCGAGGGGCAGGAGGTAGTGCCATGAAAGCATGGAAAGATATGATGAAGAAAGAAAATCTGGTGGTGCTCCTTATCCTGGGACTGCTTTTACTGGTACTGGCCCTTCCCATGGAAAAGGCAGACGAGGGGAATGTGGAAAAGGAGGTGGAAACCGCACAGACCGATACGGCAGAAAGCTGGCAGCAGGAAATGGAAAGACAACTGCAGGATGTGCTGGAACAAGTGGAAGGTGTGGGAGAAACCAGGGTCTTTCTCACTTGCCAAAGCAGCAGCAGGAAAATCGTAGAAAAGGATGAAACGGAAACCGTGTATGAAAAGGACGCAAAGGGCAGCCAACAGCCTTATGTGGCTTCTGAGGAATACCCCCAGGTAACCGGTGTTCTCATTGTGGCAAAGGGCGGGGGAAATCCTGTGGTTGTGGGGAATATTCAGGCGGCAGTCGAGGCATTATTTGAGGTAGAACCCCATAAAATTAAAGTAATGAAAATGAATTAGAGGAGAATGTGCATGAAAAAAATCTTCAGGAAAAATCAGGTTATCATTACAGCCCTGGCAATTATGATTGCTGTGGCAGGGTACATCAATTATTCAGATAATCATCTGGGCATTGATAAGACGCTGAAGAAGAGTGACGCAGATACTGCCGAGACCTCCGCCGCGGATACAGACGGAATCGTAGAGGAAATAGAAAGTCTGGATTATGATATCACAGACGAGAGCGCCCTTTTAGAGGAAAACAGCAAAGCAACAGAAGGGGAAGAGGTGCAGTCAACAGAAGGGGAAGAAAAAGAAACGGCCAGTGCCGAAGGAGAGACAGATGTGCAGACAGAAACTCCGGGAGAAGCTGTGCTGACAGGGGCTTCCAGCTTTGCGGCGGAGGCCAAGGTCAGCAGAGAGCAGGTGCGTTCAGCCAATAAAGAAACCCTTCTGGAAATCATTAATAATGAGAACCTGGGAGAAGAACAGAAACAGGAGGCTGTAAATTCTATGGTAAACATGACCAATCTGGCAGAGCAGGAATCCGCAGCGGAACTTCTTTTAGATGCCCAGGGCTTTGCAGATGTGGTGGTTAATCTGACCGGAGACAGTGCGGATGTCATTGTGCCCCAAGAATATATGGAGGATGCAAAAAGAGCCCAAATAGAGGATATTGTGAAGCGCAAAACCAGCGTGCCGGCAGAAAATATTGTTATCACACCATTGGACGGGGGAACACAGGAAAATGAATAGTTGTGCATAAAGCCCCTTGACACGCATTTCAACGTATACTAAAATAGCGTCAGTGTGCTATATGAGAGAAGGAGGGCCAAACGTGGCTGACTATACCAAAGAAATTACAAAAAGACGTACATTTGCAATTATTTCCCATCCGGATGCCGGTAAAACTACTCTTACCGAGAAGTTCCTTCTTTACGGAGGAGCTATTAATCTTGCGGGAAGTGTAAAGGGCAAGGCAACGGCCCGCCATGCGGTTTCTGACTGGATGGAAATAGAAAAGGAAAGAGGTATTTCCGTAACCTCTTCTGTATTGCAGTTTAATTATGATGGCTATTGCATCAACATATTGGATACTCCCGGACACCAGGACTTCTCAGAGGATACCTATCGTACTCTGATGGCGGCGGATTCAGCGGTTATGGTAATTGACGCCTCCAAAGGTGTGGAGGCCCAGACCAGAAAGCTGTTTAAAGTCTGCGCTATGCGTCATATTCCTATTTTTACTTTTATCAACAAACTGGACAGAGATGCAAACGACACCTTTGACCTTTTAGATGACATTGAGAAGGAACTTGGAATCCCTACCTGCCCGGTGAACTGGCCTATCGGTTCCGGCAAGAAGTTCCGCGGCGTATACGACAGGGAGACCGGGAAAGTCCTTACTTTTTCCGATACCATGAAAGGTACAAAAGAGGGAATTGAGGAGGAAATCGGCCTTGACGAGGCCCGCCTTGACGAAGTCTTAGACCCGGAGCAGAAAGAACAGCTTTTAGAGGAAATCGAACTTTTAGACGGTGCCAGTGCGGAGTTTGACCAGAAACTGGTGGATGAAGGAAAACTTTCTCCGGTATGCTTTGGTTCTGCGCTTACTAATTTTGGTGTGGAAACCTTTCTGAAGCATTTCCTGAAAATGACTTCCAGTCCCCTGCCGAGAAAAGCAGACATCGGAGAAATCGACCCTATGAAGGAAGATTTTTCTGCTTTTGTCTTTAAAATTCAGGCCAACATGAATAAAAACCACAGAGACAGAATTGCGTTTATGCGTATCTGCTCCGGTAAGTTTGAGGCTTCCAAAGAAGTGTTCCATGTCCAGGGCAATAAGAAAATGCGCCTTTCCCAGCCTCAGCAAATGATGGCGCAGGACCGTCATGTGGTGGAAGAGGCTTATGCAGGAGATATTATCGGTGTCTTTGACCCGGGTATTTTCTCCATTGGAGATACGGTGTGTGCGCCTGGGAAAAAATTTCAGTATGAAGGAATTCCTACCTTTGCGCCGGAGCATTTTGCCAGAGTGCGGCTTTTGGACAGCATGAAGAGAAAGCAGTTTGTAAAGGGAATCAACCAGATTGCCCAGGAAGGAGCTATTCAGATTTTCCAGGAAATCATGGGAGGTATGGAAGAAATCATTGTAGGCGTAGTAGGTGTCCTGCAGTTTGACGTCTTGAAATACCGTCTGGAAAACGAGTACAATGTAGACATTCGTCTGGAAAACCTGCCTTACGAGCATATCCGCTGGATTGAGAACAAGGAAGAGGTGGACGTAAAAGCGCTCACCGGAACTTCGGACATGAAGAAGGTTATGGATATGAAGGGAAATCCGCTTCTGTTGTTTATCAATAGTTGGAGTATCGGCATGACCTTGGACAGAAACGAAGGTCTTGTGCTGGCGGAATTTTCCAGAAATTAAGGAAAGAAGTGAGAAAAAGCGGTTTTTTACGGGAAAAGTAAAAAACCGCTTTTCATTTTTGCAGGGATTTGGTATAATAAAAAGCAGGATATTTCCTATAGGAGGTTTGAAAAATGGCGGAAGACAGAAACAGATATAAAATACATGACAATGGTTCTCTTGGGGAAGTACAGATTGCAGATGAGGTAGTAGCTATTATTGCAGGATTGGCAGCGACAGAAGTGGAAGGTGTCGGTTCCATGGCTGGAAATATTACAAACGAACTGGTTGGAAAACTGGGTATGAAAAACCTTTCCAGAGGTGTGAAGGTAGATGTTCTGGAAGATGTAGTCTGTGTGGATTTGGCTCTGAATATTGAGTACGGATACAATATTTTAGAGACCAGCAAGAAGGTACAGGAGAGAGTAAAAACTGCCATTGAAAACATGACAGGACTGACTGTTTCCGATGTCAACGTGCGGATTGCAAGCGTTGAAATTGACAAGACTAAATAGTTCATTGACAAGTGAAAAAGCAAAAAGCAGGAGATAAGGTGTCTTTTTCAGAGGCACCTTATTTTAAACTACAGCAGAAAAAAAGACAATACGGAGGAATATATGGGAAGACGAGAAATGCGGGAGCATATTTTTAAGCTGCTTTTTTTAAACGAATTTAACGGAGCAGAGGAAATGCCGCAGCAGATACAATTGTATTTTGACGGCTTGGAGGACTTAAATCCGGTAGAGCAGGCTTATATGGAAAATAAGTATGCCAAAATTGCAGAGCGTTTGGAGGAACTGGACAGCATTCTCAATGAAAAGAGTACAGGCTGGAAGACCAAACGAATGAGCAAGGTGGATTTGAATATTCTGCGACTGGCAGTATATGAGATGAAATATGACGAAGATGTTCCTGTAAAGGTTGCGATTAATGAAGCAATAGAAATCAGCAAAAGCTTCGGCGGGGAGGATTCTGCTTCTTTTGTAAACGGAGTTTTAGGAAAAATTGCAAGGGAAAGCTTATGAACAGTATTTATTCCGTAGGACAGGTAAATAATTATATCAGAACCATGTTTGACCAGGATTTTATGCTGAATAAAATCTACATCAAAGGAGAGGTTTCCAACTGTAAGTACCATACCTCCGGACATATTTATTTTTCCCTGAAAGATGAAAGCGGCACAATTTCCTGCGTCATGTTTGCGGGTCAGCGAAAAGGATTGGGCTTTTCCATGAAAAACGGGGATAAGGTGGTGGCCGGCGGCAGTGTCAGCGTTTATGAAAGAGACGGCAAGTACCAGCTCTATGCCAGAGAAATCACCCTGGAGGGCGCCGGACTTTTGTACGAGCGGTTTCTGGCACTGAAAAAGGAGCTAGAAGAAATGGGGATGTTTGCGCCGGAGTATAAACAGCCTATTCCTGTCTGGGCAAAAAAAGTAGGCGTGGTGACTGCGCCCACAGGGGCGGCAGTGCAGGATATCCGCACCGTGGCAGGCAGGAGAAATCCCTATGTGCAGCTGATTCTCTACCCGGCTCTGGTACAGGGCGAGGGCGCAAAGGAAAGTATTGTAAAAGGCATCGAAGCCTTGGATGATTACGGCGTTGACGTGATTATTGTGGGAAGAGGAGGCGGTTCTATTGAAGATTTGTGGGCTTTCAATGAAGAAGAAGTGGCAAGGGCTATTTTCAACTGCCGGACGCCCATTATTTCTGCAGTAGGCCATGAGACGGATACCACCATTGCGGACTTTGCGGCAGATTTGCGAGCCCCTACACCTTCGGCAGCCGCAGAGCTGGCTGTGGCAGATGTGCGCGTACTCTTAAACCAGCTTTTAAGCGCAAAACAGAAGCTGATACAGACCATGGACAACCAGATATTTTGGCTGCGCCAGAGAGTGGAAAAGTACGGGACAAAGCTGGAATATTTAAGTCCGGCAAGACAGATACAGGAAAAACGTACCCGGCTTTTGCAGGCGGAAGACCGGATGTGCAGCGCTATGGAAAATCAGATTTTCCGCGCCCGCCAGAATCTGGGAATCTATATTGAACGTATGAAGGGCTTATCGCCCCTGGATAAACTGAAGCAGGGTTTTTCTTATGTGGAAAATGAAAAAGGTCATGCAGTTACCCACATTTCACAGGCAACAGAAGGAGAAGTCCTACAGATTCAGGTGACAGACGGAAGAATTCAGGCTAAAGTGCTTGGTACCAAACAGGAAGAGAGAGGAGTTTGAAATGGCAGAGACAGAGAACAGAAACCAGGAAATGACCATGGAAGAAGCTCTGAAGGAATTAGACAGGATTGTAGAATGTCTGGAGAGCAGAGAGATTTCCTTGGAGGACTCCTTTGCTTTATATCAGAAGGGAATGGAACTGCTGCGGCAGTGCGGCAGCAAAATTGACACAGTTGAGAAAAAAATGCTCAAACTGAATGAAGATGGTGAGTTAAGTGAATTTTAAAGAAGAACTGAAACAGAAAACAGCTCGGGCAGAGCAGGTGATTACTTCTTTCCTTCCAAAAGAAGAGGGCTTTGCAAGGCATATGGCAGAAGCCATGAACTACAGCATGCAGGCAGGCGGAAAGCGGCTGCGGCCTGTGTTTATGGCAGAAATGTATGAGCTTCTGGGCGGAAGGGGAGAAGTTATCCGTCCCTTTATGGCAGCTATGGAGATGGTTCACACTCATTCTCTGATTCACGATGACCTTCCGGCCCTTGACAATGATGAATTCAGGCGAGGAAAGAAGACCACCCATGTGGTGTTCGGTGAGTCAGCGGCCATTCTGGCGGGAGATGCCCTTTTAAACTATGCTTATGAAACGGCTTTTCGTGCCTTTGACCTGGCAGGAGGAGAGGAAGAACTTCGCCGGACAGCCAGGGCTTTAGAGATTCTGGGAGAAAAAACGGGAATCAAGGGTATGTTGGGAGGACAGGGAGCAGACGTGGAAAATGACGGTAAGCCGCTCTCAAAGGACATGCTGGATTTTATTTATGAAAATAAGACTTCTGCGTTGATTGAGGCTTCGCTTATGATTGGAGCGGTGCTGGCCGGAACAGAGGATTTGGAAAGAATAGAGAAAATCGGCAGCTGCATTGGCCTGGCTTTTCAGATTCAGGATGATATTCTGGATGTGATAAGCAGCCGGGAAGAACTGGGAAAACCAGTGGGCAGCGATGCCAAAAACCACAAGACCACATATGTGACCTTAGAAGGGATTGAAAAAGCGGGAGAGGAAGTAAAGCGTCGGACAGAAATGGCTATAGAACTTCTCGATGACCTTCCGGGAGAAAAGGAATTTTTGAAGGAGCTGTTTCTTTCTCTTTGCACCCGCAGAAAATAGAGGTGCACGATACATGTTATTAGAAACCATAAAAAATGCAAATGATATTAAGAAAATACCCCCGGATAAATTTCCGCAGTTAGCGGAGGAAATCAGGGCTTTTCTGCTGGCCCATGTCAGCCGTACAGGGGGACATCTGGCTTCCAATCTGGGGGCCGTCGAGCTCACCATGGCGCTGCATTATGTGTTCTGTCTGCCGGAGGATAAGATTATATGGGATGTGGGGCATCAGTCCTATACCCATAAAATTCTTACGGGCAGACAGGAAGGGTTTGACAGTCTTCGGACTTTGGGTGGTATGAGCGGATTTCCTAAACGAAGTGAAAGTCCCTGTGATGCTTATGACACGGGACATAGCTCCACATCCATTTCTGCAGGCATGGGATATGTCTGTGCCAGAGATTTAAAGGGAGAGGACTACCATGTGATTTCCGTCATCGGAGACGGTGCGCTCACGGGAGGTATGGCCTATGAAGCAATCAATAATGCTTCTGCGCTGAAGAAGAACTTTATTATTGTCTTAAATGACAATGAAATGTCTATTTCCGAAAATGTAGGGGGCATTTCCAGCTATTTGAGCAATATGAGAACCACAGAGGGATATTTTGAATTGAAAGCAGGCGTAAAGAACAGCCTGAATAAGATTCCGGGATTTGGTCCTGCGGCCATTAAACAGATTCATAAGACCAAGGACAGCCTTAAGAGGCTGATGATTCCGGGTATGTTTTTCGAGGACATGGGGCTGACCTATCTGGGTCCTATAGATGGTCATGACTGTAACCGGATGATTCAGGTGTTCCAGGAGGCAAAAAGAGTCTCCGGTCCGGTGATGGTGCATGTGAAAACGGAAAAAGGAAGAGGCTATGAGCCTGCTATGCGTCACCCTGCCAGATTCCACGGTACAGCGGCTTTTGACCTGGAGCATGGAATCCCTTTAAACAATAATGGGAAAGCCAATTATACGGATATTTTTTCCACGGTTATGCGGAAATTCGGCGACAGGGAAGAAAAGGTGGTGGCAGTAACGGCTGCTATGCCGGACGGAACGGGACTGAAACGGTTCCGCAACATGTTTCCGGATAGATTCTTTGACGTGGGAATTGCAGAGGAGCATGCCGTGACCTTTGCAGCAGGTCTCGCCCTTGGGGGAATGATTCCTGTGGTGGCGGTGTATTCTTCCTTTTTGCAGAGGGCGTTAGACCAGGTTATTGAGGACGTATGTCTGCAGAATCTCCATGTGATTTTTGCAGTGGACCGGGCCGGACTTGTGGGCAGCGATGGGGAGACTCATCAGGGCTGTTTTGATTTAAGCTATCTGTCCATGATTCCCAATATGACGGTTATGGCGCCGAAAAATAAATGGGAGCTTTCGGATATGATGAAATTTGCGGTAAGCTACGACGGCCCTATTGCCGTGCGCTATCCCAGAGGAGAGGCCTATGACGGACTGGAAGAGTTTCGGGAACCCATTGTAAGAGGGCGCAGTGAACTGATTTACCGGGGAAAAGGTATTGCCCTGCTGGCGGTGGGCAGCATGGTAAAAACAGCGGAGGCTGTACGGGAAAAACTGTTAGAGAATGGAGAAAATCCTACCCTTGTCAACGCCAGATTTGTAAAGCCGCTGGATAAAAAAATGCTGGATAGCCTGGCAAAAGACCATGAAATTATAGTCACTATGGAAGAAAATGTAAAAAGCGGCGGCTTTGGAAGCGCAGTTGTGGAATACATGCACACGGCACACCCGGAAATACAGGTGTTGCCTGCAGCCCTTCCCGATGTTTTTATGGAACATGGAAATCCGGAGAAGCTGAAAGAAAAAGCAGGAATCGATGCCGGTTCCATTTACAATCGGATAAAGGAGGCCAGATAGATGAAAGAGCGTCTGGATGTCCTGCTGGTGAAACGGGGACTGGCCGTTTCCCGTGAGAAAGCGAAAGCTGTCATTATGGCAGGAATTGTATATGTGGAAAATCAGAAAGAAGATAAAGCCGGAAGCATGTTTCCGGATACTGTGAAAATAGAAGTCCGGGGAAATACATTGAAATACGTAAGCCGTGGAGGATTGAAACTGGAAAAAGCCATGACGCATTTCGGTGTGACCCTGGATAAAAAGGTGTGCATGGACGTAGGTGCTTCCACGGGAGGATTTACGGACTGCATGCTGCAGAACGGAGCCGTCAAGGTCTATGCCATTGATGTAGGACATGGACAGTTAGACTGGAAACTGAGAAACGATGAACGGGTGGTCTGCATGGAGAAAACCAACATCCGTTATGTGGTGCCGGAGAATTTGCAGGAACCTGCAGATTTTTCTTCCATTGATGTGTCTTTTATTTCTCTTACTAAGGTACTGCTTCCAGTGTATCATCTTTTGAAACAAAGCGGAGAGGTCGTGTGCCTCATTAAGCCCCAGTTTGAAGCAGGAAGGGAAAAGGTAGGCAAAAAAGGAGTTGTCCGCGACCCGGCCGTTCATGAAGAAGTCATTGACAAAGTCATTGCTTATGCAAAGAGTATTGGATACGCAGTCCGTCATCTGGAGTTTTCTCCTATTAAAGGACCGGAGGGAAACATTGAATATCTGCTGCATATACAGAAGCAGAAAGACGGATTGCCGGGAAGCGAAGAGGCAGATGTAAAGGGCGTTGTGGCAGCAGCCCATAAAGAGCTGGATAAATAAGTATGGATAAGTTTTATATTATTGCCAACAGTGAAAAAGACGAAGGATTAAAGGTGTCCAAAAGAGTGGCAGAATATCTGGAAAACAACGGGAAACACTGTGTGCTTCAGCCTTCCAGCTTTTCTGTACGGGAGCCTTTTACCCATTATACGGATATCAGCACAATTCCAGAAGACGTGGAATGTGTCATTGTATTAGGAGGAGACGGAACTCTTCTCCAGGCGGCCAGAGACGTGGTCAGCCGCCAGATTCCCCTTTTGGGCGTGAATCTGGGAACCTTGGGATATCTGGCAGAAATTGATCGGGAGTCCATAGACCCGGCCCTGAATCATCTCATGGCAGACGAATACACCATTGAACGGCGCATGATGCTGTGGGGACAGGTATATCACCGGGGAAAAGCCGTGGCAGAAGATGTGGCGTTAAATGATATTGTTATCGGAAGAGAAGGCCCTCTGCGAGTTATCCGCTTTAATAATTACGTCAACGGAGAATTTCTCAATTCCTACACGGCAGACGGAATTATTGTCTCCACAGCCACGGGTTCTACAGGATATAGCTTGTCTGCGGGAGGCCCTATTGTTTCCCCGGAAACTAATATTATGATTATGACGCCTGTGGCGCCCCATACTCTGAACACTCGAAGCATTATATTTCCGTCAGAGGATGAAATTACCGTGGAAATCACACAGGGTGTCAAAGAAGGCCAGGGAAAGGCGGTGGCCTCCTTTGATGGAGATACCAACATTTCTATGACTACAGGAGACCGGATTGTCATCCGCCGCTCTGCCAGTGACACCAGAATTATAAAAATCAGCAACATCAGCTTTTTAGAGGTGCTGCGTACCAAGATGAGAAATTAGGAGGAAAGACATGAAGATTGCCAGACATTCAAAGATTCTGGAACTGATTAATCAGTACGATATAGAGACACAGGAAGAACTGGCTGCGCGGCTGCAGGATTTAGGCTTTCGTGTGACTCAGGCCACAGTTTCCAGAGACATTCGGGAACTGAAGCTGATGAAAATTGCAAAGCCGGGCGGCGGCTCCAGATATAAGGTAATGACCTCCAAGGAAAACTCAGACAGCGAAAAATACATAAGGGTCTTAAGAGACGCCTTTTTGTCCATGGACATTGCCCAGAATATTCTGGTGATTAAGACCACCTCCGGTATGGCCAATGCCGCTGCAGCTGCTCTGGACCATATGGAATTTCAGGAAATTGTGGGCAGTCTGGCAGGAGACGATACCATTGCCTGCTTCTGCAAAAGTGCAGAAGAAACCATGGCACTTATGAGCAAAATCAGAAGGCTGATTCATGTGTACGAATAAGAAAACGGAGTAGGAAAAGATGTTAGTGCATTTACATGTTAAAAACCTTGCTTTAATTGAAGAGGCAGAGGTGGATTTTGAGGAAGGGCTGAACATTCTCACCGGAGAGACAGGCGCCGGAAAATCCATTCTCATGGGAGCGGTCAATCTGGCTTTGGGACAGAAAATGTCCAGAGAAATCATAAGAGAAGGCGCTTCTTATGCCCTGGTAGAGCTGGTATTTCAGGTGAGTCCTGACACAGAAGAGAAACTGCGGGAGCTGGAGGTGTTCCCGGAAGACGGACAGGTCATTATAACCAGGAGAATTACAGAGAGCAGAAGTATGATTAAGGTCAACGGGGAAACCTGTACGGCTGCAGCTATAAAAAAGGCGGCCTCTCTGCTTTTAGATGTTCACGGACAGCATGAACATCAGTCTCTTTTGTACCCGGATAAGCAGATGGAGATTCTGGATGAGTATTCAGAGGCAGAGTCCGGAGAGAAAAAAGAGGCAGTGAAAATGCTTTACGGTGCCTACAGTCATATCCGAAAAGAACTGGAGAGCTATCAGTTAGACGAAGAACAGAGACGCAGGGAAATCAGCTTTCTGGAGTATGAAATTCAGGAAATCCAGAATGCGGAATTGAAAGACGGAGAAGACGAGGAACTGGAAAGTCTCTATCGGAAACTGGTAAACAGCAGGAAAATTACGGAAAATTTGGGAGGTGTGTATCAGCTCACCGGATATGAGGAGGAAGGCAGCGGCACCCAGACCGGGCGGGCCCTTCAAAAGCTGGCACAGATTTCGGATTTTGATGAGAATCTGGAAAATTTATACCGTTCTTTGGAAGATATTGACAGCTTGCTCAATGACTTTAACCGGGAAGTGTCTGCCTATCTTTCGGAATTCCAGTTTTCCGAGGAAGAATTCCAGGAAACCGAAAACCGTTTGGACTGTATTAATCATCTAAAGGCGAAATACGGCCATACCATTCCCGAAATCCGCGTTTATCAGGAAGAAAAGGAAAGGGAGCTGGAGCGGCTCAGAAACTTTGAGGAAAGAAAAGGACAGTTGGAGGGTGAACTGGACCAAAAGAGGGAAGAACTGGAAAAAGCCAGCCGGGAACTGACCCAGGTGCGGAAAAGCTGGGCGAAAAAGCTGGAAAATCAGATTACAAAGGGTCTGGAGGATTTGAATTTCCTGAATGTGGAGTTCGAAATTTGTTTTTCTCAAAAAGAGAAGTTTTCTCCCCAGGGAAAAGACAGCATTTGTTTTATGATTTCCACGAATCCGGGCGAACCGGTGCGGGAACTTTCCAAAGTAGTATCCGGCGGTGAGCTTTCCAGAATTATGCTGGCCATTAAGACACTGCTGGCGGACAAAGATGACACGGAAACCTTGATTTTCGATGAAATAGACACCGGAATCAGCGGCAGGACAGCCCAGAAAGTGGCGGAAAAGATGGCAGTTATCAGCAGAAACCATCAGATTATCTGTATTACCCATTTGCCCCAGATTGCGTCCCAGGCCAATGCTCATTATCTCATTGAAAAAAATGTGGAAGCAAAGGGAACCGCTACCAGAATTCGCAGTCTTTCTTATGAAGAGTCCGTGGAAGAACTGGCGCGTATGCTGGGCGGCGCAAAAATCACAGAAGCGGTTTGGCAAAATGCATCAGAGATGAAAGATTTGGCACAGCAACAAAAAAATACAAGATTGAAATAGACGAAAGGTCACATACTAAAAAGGTACACTGCGGTGTATCTTTTTTTGTTTCCATACAGAAAGGGTGTGATTTTTTGTCAAAGAAACGTAATTATCGCCGGTTTCTTTTCGTATTATTAGTAGCGGATATTTTCGCCGCAGGTGTGCTGGGATTTCGCCATCTGCAAAACAGTATTCCGAATACTGTGTATATTCATGCAGGACAGGAAGAAGAGCTTTCCCGTGCGCTGGATTATCCTTTTCTTACCTATCCGGATACCATTGATGTATCGGACCGGGGAACCTACCGGATTTCCTGTTCCCTTCTGGGGATTCTTCCAATCAAAGAGGTTCAGGTGAAGACCATGGAAGAAAAAAGCGTTGCCGTGTGCGGTGTACCTGTGGGGCTGTACATGGAGACAGAAGGCGTTCTGGTGGTAGACACGGGAGAAATCCTGCAAAAAGACGGCATTTCCTGCAGGCCTGCCGCCAATATTGCCAAAGCAGGGGATTATATTCTGGAGGTCAACGGCACGCCTATATCCGGGAAAAAAGAACTTATTCAGCAGATTCATGACAGCAAAGGAGAGGCCATGGAGCTGCTGGTAAACAGGGGAGGAGAAAAAGTTCCCTTATCGCTGACTCCTGTACTGGCAGAGGATGACAGTTATAAGCTGGGTATCTGGGTACGAGATAATACACAGGGAATCGGAACCATGACTTATGTAGACACAGAGGGAAAATTCGGCGCCCTGGGGCATGGTATCAGTGATACAGACACAGGAGAACTTCTGGATATAGAAGACGGAGAACTCTACCAGGCACAGATAATGTCTATTGTCAAAGGTGTAAAAGGCACACCAGGGGAACTCTCCGGATACATTGAATACCAGAAGGATAAGAAAATCGGCACTATAGAAAAGAATACGGAAATCGGAATATTCGGCAGAGTGGAGCAGCCGGAAAAACTGTGCTTAAAAGAAACGGAAATCGGCTATAAACAGGAGGTACAGGAGGGGGAGGCAGAGCTTCTTACCTGTGTGGAAGGAGAGGTGAAGTCTTATGAAATCCAGATAACCGACATTTATAGAGAACGGGCAGATACCAACAAGGCCTTTGCCCTCCGCGTCACAGACCCGGAGCTTTTAGCTGCAACCGGCGGAATTGTTCAGGGAATGAGCGGCAGCCCCATTTTGCAGAACGGAAAACTTGTAGGCGCAGTAACCCATGTTTTTGTACAGGATTCTACCAAAGGATATGGAATTTTTATCGAGAATATGCTGTGGTAAGCTGGCGAAAGTCATTAAAAAAAACGGAAAAATGTCGAATAAATAGGAAAACTATCAGAATACAATATAAGTTGTAAGATGATTTAGCTTGATTCTGAAAAGAAGTGATAATATAATACTAATAGTCTTCAGGTATGGCGATTCAAAAGGGCGCCCGTCATATGCTGGAGAATAGAGTTGTAACAAATCAGATGGAGGATGAGTAATGGAGAAGTTAAATGTCGCTATAGCAGATGACAATGAAAAAATGTTGGACTTATTGGGAAATCTTATTAACGAAGACAAAGAGCTGGAATTAGTAGGGCATGCTAATAACGGCGCCGAAATTTACGATATTATCAAAGAAAAAGAACCGGATGTTGTACTTTTAGATATTATCATGCCGAAAGTAGACGGGCTGACTGTTATGGAAAAAGTTGGCAAAGATACCAACCTGAAAAAACACCCGGCTTTTATTATTGTATCTGCTGTAGGACAGGAACAAATTACGGAAGACGCATTTCAGCTGGGAGCAAACTACTATATTCTGAAACCTTTTGACAATAACATGCTGTTATCCAGAATTAAGCATGTAAAACAGAACAGAGACAGCAGAAAACGGGATTTGAGAAAAGTAAACGTATATGAGAGCGACAGCAGCTATTACGAGAGAAACTTAGAGGCGGACGTTACCAATATTATTCATGAAATCGGGGTACCGGCCCACATTAAAGGCTACCAGTATTTGAGAGATGCCATTATTCTGTCCGTAAACGATATGGAAATGCTGAATTCAATTACGAAAATTCTCTATCCTACTATTGCAAAAAAACACCAGACCACACCCAGCAGAGTGGAAAGAGCCATACGTCATGCTATTGAAGTGGCCTGGAGCAGAGGGAAAATGGATACCATTGACGAATTATTCGGCTATACGGTAAGTACAGGAAAGGGCAAACCCACAAACTCCGAATTTATCGCCCTGATTGCTGACAAAATCCGTCTGGAATATAGGAAATAAGTTCAAACAGAGGGGAAAAATAACTTTTCTTTGCAAAAAAAATGGGGTATAATATGGACAAAGCTTTGATTTGCAAGGAGGGTGTTTCAGTGAAAAAAATATTGTTTGTGGCATCAGAGGCAGTTCCGTTTATAAAAACAGGGGGATTAGCGGATGTAGTGGGAGCTTTGCCGAAATGCTTTGATAAAAATGAGTATGATGTGCGTGTGATTATTCCCAAATATTTATGCATGAAAGAAGAATACAAAAACCAGCTGCAGTATATAACCCATTTTTACATGGATATTGGCTATAGACGGGAATATGTAGGAATCATGCAGTTGGTCTATGAAGGTATCCAGTATTATTTTATTGACAATGAATATTATTTCTCAGGCTATCAGCCATACGGAGACATTCGTTTTGATATTGAAAAATTTGCCTTTTTCTCAAAGGCGGCTTTGTCTATTCTTCCGGTGATTGATTTCCGCCCTGACCTTATTCACTGCCACGACTGGCAGACAGGCCTGATTCCGGTATATTTAAAAGACAGTTTCCAGGGCGGTCCTTTTTATCAAGGCATTAAGACTGTTATGACCATACATAACCTGAAATTCCAGGGAACCTGGGATATTAAGACCATTCGGGAGCTGACCGGTCTGCCGGCTTACTACTTTACGCCGGATAAGCTGGAAGCTTACAAGGACGCTAATTTGTTAAAAGGAGGATTGGTTTATGCAGATGCCATTACCACTGTCAGCAACACTTATGCAGAAGAGATTAAGACGGAGTTTTATGGAGAACATCTGGATGGCCTTTTAAGAGCCCGCGCTCATGATTTGAGGGGAATTGTAAACGGCATTGATTACGAAGAATACAATCCGGAAACAGACATATTTCTGGCGAAAAATTACAATGCCAGAAATTTCAGGAAAGAAAAAGTGAAAAATAAACTGGCTCTGCAAAAAGAACTGGGACTGCAGGAAGACCCCAAGGTGATGATGATTGGTGTGGTTTCCCGTCTTACAGACCAGAAGGGCTTTGATTTGGTAAATTATGTAATGGACGAACTGTGTCAGGACAGTATTCAGCTGGTGATTCTGGGAACCGGTGAAGAACGGTATGAAAATATGTTCCGTCATTTTGCATGGAAATATCAGGGAAAAGTATCTGCGAATATTTTCTATGACAACGGTCTGTCACACAGAATTTATGCGTCCTGTGATGCGTTTCTTATGCCGTCCTTATTTGAGCCCTGCGGCTTAAGTCAGCTTATGAGCCTTCGTTACGGTACGCTTCCCATCGTAAGGGAAACAGGAGGCTTAAAAGACACGGTACAGCCGTATAATGAGTACGAAAGCACAGGTACAGGCTTCAGTTTTACAAATTACAATGCCCATGAAATGCTGGGTATTGTTCGTTATGCAGAATCTGTTTATTATGATAAGAAGAGAGAATGGAACAAGCTGGTAGACAGAGCCATGGCAAAGGATTTCTCCTGGGCAAGTTCTGCAAAACAATATGAAGAAATGTATAACTGGCTAATCGGCGGCTGAGAATAGCAAAAGAATCCTGTTATAGAAAATGAGAATTCTGCCATACTAAGAATGTGAATAAAAAACATTCAGGAGGAAAATGCCATGACAGAAATTTCGGTACTTGATTTGCAGAATCTGCGTCATTTAATCGGCGGCTTTGAAACTACCCACTGTAAAATGCAGGACTATGCCCATGAGGCACAGGATCCGCAGGTAAAACAGTTTTTCCAGAAATCCGCACAGTGTGCAATGGAAAGCAAGCAGCAGTTAATGCAGTTTTTACAGTAGCAGGAGGGAACGAAAATGACAGATAAGACAATGGTAGCAGATACCCTGGCAGGAATTAACGGAGAACTGGTGCGTTATGGGGAAATGATTAGCCAGACAGAGAACCAGCAGTTGAAACAGGTGTTAAAACAAATGCGGAATCAGTGTGAAATGTCTCAGGAGGAAATCTATCAGATTGCCAGAGCCAAAAGCTATTACGTTCCAGCCGCGTGTGCAAAACCGGAGGAAGTAGCCCATGTGCGTTCTATACTGAGCCAGCCGGGAATGTAAAAAAGAAGAAAAGCAAATTCGGGAAATAAGCGGAAAAGGGAAGAGAGTCTGCTGCAGGACAGAGAATAAAGAAATACTCTGTTTTGAAGGGACTCTTTTTCAGTTGTCATGAGAAAACGGGAATGGTATAATTGGGGTATCAAAAACGAGGAGAAAGTGAATGATTATTTTAATTACAGGCGCCTCTCATACAGGAAAAACCCTATTGGCGCAAAAGTTTCTTGAAAAATACAAATACCCGTATCTCTCCATAGACCTTTTAAAGATGGGCTTAATCCGAAGCAAAAAAACAGAGTTGACGCCTGAAGACGACGAAGAACTGGAGAAATATCTGTGGCCTATTGTGCGAGAAGTGGTGAAAACAGCCATTGAAAATAAGCAAAATCTGGTTGTAGAGGGCTGTTATATTCCCCTTAACTGGAATGACGATTTTTCAGAGAAATATGCCAGGGAAATCCAGTGCTATTGTCTGGTAATGAGCCGGGATTATATCGAAAATCATTTTTCAGATATACAAAGGTACGCAAATGTTATCGAACAGCGCATGGACGACAGTGGATGTACCAAAGAAATCGTCATGGCAGACAATAAACATTATTTAGAACAATGCGAAAAGTATGGATGTAGCTATATTTTGGTTGAGGACGATTATCAGATAGAGGCAAGGCTGTAAAACAGAAGCGGAAATTTGGACAGGAAAAGGAGGCGGCTTTCTATATGAAAGAGCGAGAAGAAATTATTCGTCTGTGGTTTGCTATGTGGCTTCAGCAAAAAGATATGGGAATTCATAAAATTTTTACGGAAGATGTAGTATATGTTGAAAGCTGGGGACCGAAATATACGGATTGTACTACGGTAAAGCACTGGTTTCAGGAGTGGAATACCAGGGGACGAGTGCTTATATGGGAAATAAAACAATACTTCCATAAAGACAATCAAACCATTGCAGAATGGTATTTTAAAAATGAAATGAAGAATGGCAGCATAGAGGAGTTTGACGGAATGTCTCTTATAGAGTGGACACCGGACAACAGAATCAAATTGCTGCAGGAATTTGGATGTAACCGCAATTATTATAATCCTTACGAAGACAGCGCTATACCCAGATTCCGGGATGAAAAAGTAAATTGGTTTTAGAGAGATAGGGAAAGAATAAAAACATTAAAAAGGGCTTGATTTCCTCTTGACAGAACTTCTAAATGGGTTCATACTAAAAACACCTTTAAAACATTTTCTGAGTCTGCCACATTTAGTATATATTGAGAATATGGCTTCATGTGGCAGCTCCAACATTTCAGATTCAGGCGGCATTCGCTGCAAAATCCACTTTATAAAAATGAAAGACAGGCAGGTGATTTCTGTGAAAAATAGTTGACAAGCAGGGAAAAGTGTACTATCATGAAACATATAAACGAACATAAGTTCGTAGCTTGAGAGCAGCAGGAAAAGGAGATTAAATATGGCACAGATGGTCAAAGAAGATAAATTGAAGGCTCTGGATGGAGCACTGGCACAGATTGAAAAGCAGTTTGGAAAAGGGTCTGTGATGAAACTGGGAGATTCCACGGCGAATATGAATGTGGAAACGGTTCCTACAGGCGCGCTGAGTCTGGATATTGCCCTTGGTCTGGGCGGAATTCCAAAGGGAAGAATTGTAGAGGTCTACGGACCGGAGTCCAGCGGTAAGACAACCGTAGCCCTTCATATGGTAGCAGAGGTACAGAAAAGAGGAGGAATAGCAGGCTTTATTGATGCGGAGCATGCCCTGGACCCTGCTTATGCAAAAAATATTGGAGTAGATATCGACAATTTATACATTTCCCAGCCGGACAACGGTGAGCAGGCATTGGAAATTACAGAAACCATGGTGCGTTCCGGCGCTGTGGACATTATCATTGTGGACTCTGTAGCCGCACTTGTGCCAAAGGCAGAGATTGAAGGCGATATGGGGGATTCTCATGTAGGTCTTCAGGCTCGTCTTATGTCACAGGCTCTGAGGAAGCTGACAGCTCATATCAGCAAATCCAACTGTGTTGTCATTTTTATCAACCAGCTGCGTGAAAAAGTAGGTGTTATGTTTGGAAATCCGGAAGTTACCACGGGTGGACGTGCACTGAAATTCTATTCTTCTATCCGTATGGATGTGCGCAGAATTGAGACGCTGAAACAGGGCGGAGAAATGGTAGGAAACCGTACCAGAATCAAAGTCGTAAAGAACAAGATTGCGCCTCCGTTTAAAGAAGCCGAATTTGATATTATGTTTGGAGAAGGAATTTCCAGAGAAGGGGATATTCTGGATTTGGCGGCTAATATCGGCGTGGTGAATAAAAGTGGTGCATGGTATGCTTATA
>DXFK01000110.1 GCA_019114495.1 Candidatus Blautia stercoravium | reverse complement strand
TTTGGAACTCAAGGTTGCCCCTGCGGATATGGGGAAAGTAATCGGCCGTCAGGGTCGCATTGCCAAAGCTATCCGTACTGTGGTAAAGGCCGCGTCTTCCAAGGGTGAGAAAAAAGTTGTCGTAGATATTTTACAGTAATAACAAGCATGAAAGGGGTTGTCGCATGAACAGTAGTGTGACAGCCTCTTTTTTATCATTCTGGGCCGTAAGGGCCGGGAGAAAGAGGAGTATATAATATAAATGGAAGATTTATTGCAGGTAGGTGTGATAACCACAACGCACGGTATTCGGGGAGAGGTAAAAGTATACCCCACCACAGACGACGCCCACAGATTTGACTATCTGGAAAGTGTGCTTCTGGATACAGGAAAAGAACTGTGTGAACTGGAAATCGAGAGGGTGAAGTATTTCAAACAATTTGTTATTTTGAAATTCCGTGATGTGGACAATATTAATGATATTGAGCCTTACAAGGGAAAGAGTCTTTATGTCACCAGAGATTTTGCCGTGCCTTTGGAAGAAAATGAATATTATATTGCAGACTTAATAGATATGGAAGTATTTCTGGAAGACGGTTCACTTTTCGGCACTTTAAAAGATGTTATGGAGACCGGTGCCAATGATGTGTATGTGATTCACACCACAGATAAGAAAGAGGTACTGGTTCCTGCTATCAAAGACTGTATCAAAGAGGTAAACGTAGAGCAGAATAAAATGATGATTCATCTGCTGAAAGGACTGTGTTAGGAGGGAAATCATGAAATATCATGTATTGACGCTGTTTCCGGAAATGATTGAAAATACCGTAAATACCAGCATTACGGGGAGGGCCTTAAAAAGCGGAAAAATTTCTCTTCATACCGTAAATATCCGAGATTTTGCTGACAACAAACACATGAGGGTAGATGATTATCCCTATGGCGGAGGCGCCGGTATGGTCATGCAGGCTGAACCGGTTTTCAGAGCTTATGAATCCGTCAGGAAAGAATCCCAGGCAGCCTTGCAGGGAAAAAAGCCCAGATGTATTTATCTGACGCCTCAGGGCCGGGTATTCCGCCAGACCATGGTAGAGGAACTGGCTATGGAGGAAGAACTGATTTTCCTCTGCGGTCATTATGAGGGAATTGATGAGCGAGTATTGGAAGAAGTGGTGACAGATTATGTGTCTATCGGAGATTATGTGCTGACGGGAGGGGAACTGGCGGCCACTGTTATGATTGACGCCATTTCCCGCTTTGTACCCGGTGTGCTGAACAATGAGGAATCCTCTCAGTTTGAGTCCATGCAGGACAATTTGTTGGAATATCCCCACTATACCCGCCCAGAAGAGTGGAAGGGGAAAAAGGTGCCGGAAGTGCTTCTCACAGGCGACCACAGCAAAATTGAGGCGTGGAGGCATAACCAGTCTGTCAAAAGAACAAAAGAGCGCCGTCCGGATCTGCTTTCTAAAAATAGACCCGTGACAGCGGCGTATTTCAGCCCCACAGAGGGCACGAAAAAGGCCACAGAACTGCTTATGAGCTGTCTGACCCAGAATCCGGCGTATCTGGACTTAACCAGGAGAAAATTCCGAAAGCAGAAGCATGTGTTTAAAGAGCAGGAGCTTCTGGTGGCTGCGGCTCCGGTGTACGGAGGACAGCTGCCCCAGGTGGAAGGGGGACTTTTCTCTTCTCTGCGTGGAAACGGGACACCCTGTATTCTGGTAGCTGCGTATGGCAACCGCCATTACGATGATACTCTGGCTCAGATGAAGCAAATTCTCACAAAACAGGGGTTTGTTTGCATTGGTGCCATAGCCCCGGTCATTCCGCATATTTATTCAGCGAAGCTGGGAGCAGGACGACCAGATGACAAAGACCTGGAAATCTTTCGGAAGTTTGCCGTTGCTGTAAAGAAAAAGCTGGAAGAAGGGGAAAATAGTGTGTTTTTGGAAACAGACGTACCGGGAAATCCCCAGCCTGAACCAAAAGCCATGAAACCAGTGACAAAAAGCTTTGCGCGGGAAGCGTGTACGGGCTGTCAGGCCTGCGTGCAAAAATGTCCGGTAAATGCCATTTCCATGGACACGCTGGAAATCCAGCCGGACAAGTGCTTAAGCTGTATGCGGTGTACAAAGGTCTGTCCCACAGGAGCCAGAAGTTTTGAGGCCGGTCAGGTGCAGGATTATCTGGAAAGCAATTACGCTGCGCCAAGAGAAGTGGAGTATTTCCTGTAGAAGAATTTTTCAGCAAGGAAAAAACCTTGACAATAGCAGACTGGCATAGTATAATCAAACCTGTTGTAAAAAGAGATGGTCCTCTGTTGCTGATTGCATTAAGAACATCCAGGATAAAAGGAGAAAAATCATGAACGAAATTATTAAAAACATCGAAACTGCTCAGATGAAAGCAGAAGCACCGGAATTCAACGTAGGTGACACTGTAAGAGTTCACGGAAAAATCAAAGAGGGAAACCGTGAGAGAATCCAGATTTTTGAAGGCGTTGTATTAAAAAGACAGGGCGGAAGCAACCGTGAAACTTTCACAGTAAGAAAAACTTCCAACGGAATCGGCGTTGAAAAAACATGGCCATTACATTCTCCTAACGTAGAAAAAGTAGAAGTTATCAGACGCGGTAAAGTAAGACGTGCGAAACTGAACTACTTAAGACAGCGTGTAGGTAAAGCAGCTAAGGTTAAAGAGTTAGTAAAATAATAACGTAAGCATGACAGAGGGTGTTGCAGTAGTGGCACCCTCTGTTTGTTCATCATGCTGATGGATTTATGTGGGGACAGGGTGACAGGATTGAATAGAAAAAGAAAGAAAAAAAATATAGAAGAACAAAAAGATTTGGCGTTGGAATTTATCAGAAGCGAAAAGGGACGCTGGGTGTTCGGCTGGGTGTTTCAGATTGCAGTGGCCCTTGCTCTTGCGGCTGTGGTGGCGATTTTCTTTTTCCAGAGTATCAGTATGCAGGAAAGCAGTATGGAGCCAACTTTACAGACTGGCGAGCGGTTTTTCATCAACAAGGTGGCCTATAAGCTGGGAGACCCCAAAAGGGGAGATATAATTGCTTTTACCAAGGACGGCAAGGATAATGCCGCGGTGCATATAAAAAGAGTGATTGGTCTTCCTGGAGAAACCATACAGATTAAAGACGGACAGGTGTATATTGACGGAAAGCTGTATGAGGAAAGTAAGGAATTGACGCAGATTAGCAATCCCGGTCTGGCCGACGAAGGGGTGACGCTGAAAAAGGATGAATATTTCGTCCTGGGAGATAACCGGAATAACAGTGAGGACAGCCGTTTTGCGGAAGTGAAAAACGTGAAGAAAAAATATATTTTAGGGAAACTCTGGTTTCGGATTTCGCCCTTTGATTGCATGGGATTTTTAAAAGACTGATAGAAAAGAGA
>DXFK01000013.1 GCA_019114495.1 Candidatus Blautia stercoravium | reverse complement strand
ATCGCGATGCTTAGTATTACCTTTGTAGTGAGTATCCTGTTTATGGCCATGATGGCAAAGAGTCTGAATCTGCAGCAGCAGATTTCGGAATGTAAGACTCAGATGAAGCAGGTTCAGAGTCAAATTGATGAGGAAAATGAGCGTACAAAGGAAATTGATGAGACCAAAGAACGTATGGATACAGACGAATATGTGGCGGAAGTAGCCAGAGAAAAGCTGGGTCTTGTGAAAGGGAACGAAATTGTATTTAAAGAAGAGGAAAAGTAGAAAACAAAAGACGGATTTTGTCTGAAAGTTTTTTGTGCGGTCAGACGGTTTTTGACAAAGTTTGAAAACAAAAGCATCTATAATACTCCATGGATAGCGGTTGCTTATGCAGGGAGGGAACAAGATGCAGGAATGGATGGTTGCCATGCTCGTAATCAGTGTACTGCTTATATTACGGGACATGGCAAAAACTATTTTTTCGGAGATGAAGAAAAGTGCGGCAGCTTTGGCTTACGACCAGCACCCGCAGAAAGAAAAAATGCAGCGCTATGCAGATTCTTTTCAAAAGCTGGCAGACAGCTTTTACGGCATGCCTTACCGGAAAGATTATCTCTCCAGTTCAGAGATTGATGCTATGGTAACAGAGGTGCAGGAGGGACTGTGCCGCAGATGTCATCTGCACCAGGTCTGCTGGGCACAACATTCTGTCCAGTCTTATCAGAGAGTTTATCATCTGCTTCGTGTCCTGGAAGAAAATGATGAGGAGGCCTTCAGAAAGGCGAAAGCGGATTTGACAGAGGTCTGTATCAGCCAGGGAAAGCTGGTACAGGAACTACAGAGACTGATGGAACGGGAAAGGCAGAATCTTATCTGGAACAATAAACTTCTGGAAAACCGTGTGGCTGTGGCAGAGCAGCTTTCTGAGATGGCACAGCTGATGAAAGTGCTTTCCAGAGATTTGTTTGACATGACAGAAGCGGACGTGCAATTTCGGGAAGAATTTGCCAGAAGACTGAAGAAGAAGCACATTCTGGTGCGGAATGTGTGGATGTTGGAGCAGCCTGACGGGAAACTGCGGTACTATGCGGAGTTAAAGACAAAAGGCGGGGGCTGTATCTCTGCGGCAGAGGCAGCAGCAGTGCTCTCCGGTATGTGCGGCAGCCGCATGGTGGCAAGGACAGAGGGCAAAACCCTGATTAATAAAGAATTTGCCATTATGGGGTTTGTAGAGGAAGTCAACTTCAAAATGCTCTATGGAGCCGTGAAAATTACCAAGGAAAAAGAGACCATTTCCGGAGACAATTACACCTGTGCCACGGAGGAGAACGGGCAGTTTTTCATGTGCCTTTCTGACGGTATGGGGTCAGGGCTTGAGGCCTGCCGGGAAAGCGAAAGCATTGTAGATACCCTGGAGCAGTTGGTGGAAGCGGGATTTTCAGGGGAGACGGCGGCAAAAATGGTGAATTCGGTGCTGAATCTGAAAAACCGCAACGGCAGATTTTCCACTGTGGATATTTCCATGGTAGATTTGTATTCCGGTATGTGCCATTTCCTCAAAGCAGGGGCGGCAACCACGTTTATTAAACGGGATCACTGGGTGGAAGCCATTTCTTCTACCAGTCTGGCGCTGGGACTGGTGCAGCAGGCGGACTTTGAATCCTCGGCCAAGAAGCTATATGAAGGGGATTTCCTGATTATGGTGACAGACGGAGTGTTGGATGCACTGCCGCCGGAACAACCGGAGGAAGTGATGAAGGAAATTATTCTCCAGACCCACGCAAATGCAGCGCAGGAGCTGGGCAGAGGGATTCTGGAGAGGGTGCTTACATACAGCGAATACAGGGCCACAGATGATATGACGGTTCTTACGGCAGGATTATGGAGGAAGTAAGAATAAATGAACATGGAAGAAAAGGTGTTTTCCTATATAGAGAAATACGATATGATAGAAACGGGCAGCCAGGTCATAGTCGGGGTTTCCGGCGGTGCAGATTCGGTATGCCTGTTGTTTTTGTTAAAGGAGTATCAGAAGCAGAGAGACTTTTCCCTTTCTGCCCTGCATGTCAATCATGGGATTCGGGGAGAAGAGGCCCTGCGGGACCAGAATTTTTCGGGAAAAATCTGTGAAGAACTACAGGTATCTTTTCAGGTGTATGAAGCAGATGTACCGCGCATGGCTGCCGAAAAGAAACTGTCCTTAGAAGAGGCGGGAAGAGAGGCCAGAAGAACGGCTTTTGGGAAGATGGCAGAGGAATATGGGAAGAAAAAAGTGCAAATTGCTCTGGCACACCATGAAAATGACAATGCAGAAACCGTGCTTCACAACCTGATACGCGGAACAGGCGCAGCGGGGCTTGGGGGAATCCGCCCCGTATGGGATACAGATACACAGCAGGGGCTCCTGCGGTATATCCGTCCCCTTCTGGGCGTTTCCAGAAAAGAGATTGAGGAATTTTTAAGAAGCCGGAAGATTCCCTGGATAACGGACAGTACCAATCTGGAGACACAATATACGAGAAATAAAATCCGGCATGAAGTGCTTCCGGTGCTGGAGCACATCAATCCGGCAGCCGTACAGCACATGGGGCATACAGCCGGAACTATGCTGCAGATTGAGGAATATCTGCAGGAGCAGGCGGATATGCTGTATAGAGAGTATGCAGAGCCTGTACAAGACGGATATTGTATCCGAAAAGGGCTTTTTCATGAAAAGGAACTCATGCAGTCCTATGTTGTAATGCAGGTGCTGTCCCGGGCTGGGGGAGAAAGAAAAAATCTTACGTCCACACATATTCAGGAGGTGCTGGCCCTTGCCAAGGGGCGTACCGGCGCTCTCCTGTCTCTGCCCGGCGGGCTTTTGGCCCGTCAGGTTTACGGAGATGTTCATATCATTCATGGAAACGAGAGGGAAAAAACGCTCTGTGAAATGGAATTTCAGATACTGCCCTGGGAAAAGGGGCAAATTGAGGAAAAAACATATACGAAATGGTTTGATTATGATAGAATAGTGAGTAGTCTGGAAATCAGACACCGGAAAACCGGTGATTTTCTTACTGTAAATGCGCAGGGGGGAAGAAAAAAGCTGAAGGACTATTTTATTGACTGTAAGATTCCAAGAGAGGAGAGGGAAGAACTCACTCTTCTTGCAGATGGTTCGCATATTCTGTGGATTGTGGGATACCGCATAAGCGAATATTATAAAGTTACCAGTCAGACAAAACGAGTATTAAAAGTACAGGTAAAAGGAGTAAACGAAGATGAGTGAAAAAATTCGTCAGTTATTAAGCGAAGAGGAAGTAGACCGTAAAATTCGTGAAATCGGAGAGCAAATCAGCAAAGATTACGAAGGAAAAAGCGTACATCTGATTTGCGTGTTAAAGGGAGGCGTATTCTTTACATGTGAACTGGCCAAGAGAATTACAGTACCGGTAAGTATGGACTTTATGTCTGTTTCCAGTTATGGAGATGAGACCAGTTCCAGCGGTGTGGTCCGCATTGTAAAGGACTTGGATGAGACCATTGAAGGAAAAGATGTGCTGATTGTGGAGGACATTATTGACTCGGGACGTACTCTTAGTCACCTCATAGAAATTCTCAAACAGAGAAACCCCAAGAGCCTGCGCCTGTGTACCCTTTTGGATAAGCCGGAACGCAGAGTAAAAGACGTGAAGGTGGATTATGTGTGCTTCAATATCCCGGATGAATTTGTGGTAGGATATGGGCTGGATTATGCACAGAAATACAGAAACCTGCCTTATATCGGAGTGGTAGAACTGTAAGCTTTCAGAAAGGAGAAACAACAAGGTGGAGAGACAGTCAAGAAGCTGGATAATACCTGTGCTGTTTTTGACCCTGGTCCTGTGTATCGGCGGAGGTCTTATCAGCCGGTTTACCCAGAGAAATGATTATTCTCTGGAGGAATTGAACCAGGCGGTGGAAAACAGCCAGGTGACAGAGGTTTATATACGGCCCAACAGAGAGGTGCCCACAGGTAAAATACTGGTGCGCCTGAAAACAGGAGAGGAAAAAGAATTTACGGCGCTGGATGTAAAAGAAATACAGGAAATGGTGGAAAAGTCCGGGGAGGATATTTCTGTGAAGGTGGGAGATGTCCCTGGAGACAATACCCTTCTGACTTCTATTTTGTCCCTTGGACTTACAGGAGTGATGCTGTTCTTCCTCTTTGGCATGATGAACCGGCAGATGTCCGGAGGCGGAAGCAATGCCAAGATGATGAATTTTGGAAAAAGCCGTGCCAGAATGTCTACGGATGAGGATAAGAAAGTAACTTTTAAAGACGTGGCAGGACTGCAGGAAGAAAAAGAGGAGTTGGAAGAAATCGTAGATTTCTTAAAAGAACCCCAGAAATATGTAAAGGTGGGAGCCAGAATCCCCAAAGGTGTACTTCTGGTGGGCCCTCCGGGAACCGGCAAAACCCTTCTGGCAAAAGCAGTGGCAGGAGAGGCCGGGGTACCGTTTTTCTCAATTTCTGGTTCTGATTTTGTGGAAATGTTCGTTGGTGTGGGCGCTTCCAGAGTCCGGGATTTATTTGAAGAAGCCAAGAAAAATTCCCCCTGTATTATTTTTATTGACGAAATTGACGCTGTGGCCAGACGAAGAGGTACAGGTATGGGCGGAGGACATGACGAGAGAGAACAGACTTTAAACCAGCTTCTGGTAGAAATGGATGGATTTGGAGTCAATGAAGGCATTATTGTCATGTCAGCAACCAACCGTGTAGATATTTTGGACCCTGCGATTCTGCGTCCGGGCCGTTTTGACCGTAAGGTAGGGGTAGGCAGACCGGATATCAAGGGAAGAGAAGAAATCCTTAAGGTGCATGCAGCCAAGAAACCTTTAGGAGAAGACGTAGACCTGGAAGAAGTGGCGAGAACCACAGCCGGTTATACAGGCGCGGATTTGGAAAATCTTATGAATGAGGCAGCGATTCTCACGGCAAAGGACGGCAGATATTTTATTAATCAGAATGATATTCGTCAGGCCTTTATCAAGACCGGAATCGGTGCGGAGAAAAAGAGCCGGGTGATTTCTGAGAAAGAAAAGAAGATTACTGCTTACCATGAGGCAGGTCATGCCATTTTATTCCATGTGCTGCCGGAAATGGAGCCGGTGCATACCATTTCCATTATTCCAACAGGAATGGGAGCTGCCGGTTATACCATGCCTCTGCCGGGAAAAGATGAAATGTTTAACAGCAAAAATAAAATGCTGGAGAATATTGTGGTATCTCTGGGCGGACGGATTGCGGAAGAGCTGATTTTTGGCGACATCACAACGGGGGCTTCACAGGACATCAAACAGGCCAGCCAGATGGCCAGAGCCATGGTGACACAGTACGGGATGTCCGAAAAAGTGGGCATGATTCACTATGGAAGTGATGAAGATGAAGTTTTCATTGGAAGAGATTTGGCGCACACTAGAAATTATGCGGAGGAAACGGCTTCTCTCATTGACAGTGAAGTGAAACGTATTATCGACGAATCTTATGCAAAGGCAAAGAAGATTTTGCAGGAGCATGAAGATGTACTGCATAAGTGTGCAGACCTTTTAATCGAGAAGGAAAAAATCGGCAGGGAAGAGTTTGAAGCCTTGTTTTAGGCGGGATTTGTGCAGGATACTGGGGAAAATGAAAAAAGAAAAGAACCGGTTATGTTGAAATTGGTCAAAAAAAACTTTCAAAAAAATAGAAGATTGTGCAGACTTTTTCAGGCCTACATGGTATTATAATAACTGTAAAAACCCCCCAATACATTATATAGTTTTTGCTACACCCCATAA
>DXFK01000109.1 GCA_019114495.1 Candidatus Blautia stercoravium | reverse complement strand
TTAAGCACGGTATCAAATAATCCCCTTGCCTTTCGTATTTGCCGCCCAGTTCCTCAAATAATGATTTTGCCATTGTCTGTTACCTCCACATTCTTTTTTATTTTGAATGTCCGCAAAATCCGTCCTACATCTGTGAGAAGCTAACCGTAACCGATATATGCAGCGCCTTTGCTCTGAGCCGCTCTGCTCTTCAATCTTTATTTCATGAAAAGAAAAACTGCGGTGTCATGGATTACTTCAACCATATGAAAATTGAGCGGGCCAAAGAAATTATCCGGAATGGAAACATGAATTTTACAGAAATTTCCTATTTTCTCTCTTACAGCTCTTTGCAGTATTTTTCTAAACAATTCAAAAAAATCACGGGAATGTCACCCATGGAATACTGTTCCAGTGTAAAAGGCCTGTCAGAAGCAGTAAATGGAGATATAGTCACACCCAATATTGTAAAATAGCCAAAAGAAGTTGTTCTGATATCTATAATACCATGCAAACAGCTTTCTATGTAATCGCATTTTTATTTCATGCAACGGTAAGTAAATACAATTCCTATCACAAAATAATAATAGTTTTAATATCCCATCATCATACTTTTATGTATAATGATTTGACATTCGTTTTTGGCTCCCGCATAGCAGGAAGAACTTTTTTCTGCGGTGCAAATGAATAAGCGGTAAAATTTGATTCAACTCATCTCCACCATCGCTGTTACCTTCTCTATCATAAGGATTCACCCATAATCTTAGGCTTACATAATCTTCTATTCCACACTCTTCAACGATTCCACCATATCAATTTTCTTCAGTTTAAAATACATTACGCAGTTGACAAACACTGAGAATACACAAGTCAGTACTGCGCTGTACACAAAGCTGAGTGGTTCTATGATTCTGGTAAACATGACATCGTCAATCTCCACGGTGGTAATCACATATCGGTGCAGCAAAGCGCCCAATACCACACCCACAACGACGCCGATAATTGTCAGAAGCACGTTTTCCCGGTAAACATAGGCGAACACTTCCTTGTCGTAGAAGCCCAGCACTTTAATGGTTGCCAGCTCCCGCCGCCGTTCCGTAATGTTGATATTATTCAGGTTATACAGTACCACAAAGGCCAGCAGTCCCGCTGACACAATCAGAACCACAATGACAATGTCCAGACTTTCCAGCATATCGTCCAGACGGCTCTGGAAATTGTATGTATAGGAAACATTTAAAGCCGCACGGTTATCCAGAATCTTCTCTCCTGTTTTGGTCAGCTGTTCCTTGTCAGAATCCTTCATTTTAAAATAAATATTGTTGGAATCCATAGGTTTTCCATAGAGTTCTTCGTATGTATCCGGCGAAACATAGAGATAATGTTCCATATAGTTTTCACAGATTTCTGTGATTTTCAATTCTTTTTGTACGCCATTTTCCAATTCTACGGAAATCGTATCTCCCTTTTTTACATGCAGGAGTTTTGCCGCCTTTTCTGTGAGAAATACATCATCTTTCCCCAACTCATACGTCTTATGAGTTCTCCTGTCACGATAATTAAGAAACTTCTTGTTCTCTTCCAGGCTCTGAGGCGCGTAAAGATACACCTCTTTCTTTGTTCCGTCTTTTTCTGCTGTTATTTTCTTCAGATATCCTTCTGAAACTGCTTCCACTTCTCTGTCTGTGCGCAGGTATTCTTTTAATTCTTCTTTATCTTCTTTATCCGCATCTGTATCCAGAATTACCATACCATCATAGAGCTGCAGTTCTTCATACTGAATTCTGGCTATGGAAAAAATGGAGTCTCTCAGCCCAAAGCCCACAATCATCAAAGCCATACAGCCGCCAATACCAAACACAGTCATAAAGAAACGCTTTTTGTAGCGAATCAGGTTGCGAATGGTGGACTTCCAGATGAATCCCAGTCTTTTCCAGATAAAAGGAACTCTCTCCAGAAAGACGCGTTTTCCCTGCTTCGGTGCCGGCGGACGCATAAGCACTGCAGGCTGGGAAGCCAGTTCTTTATAGCAGGCCAGCGCTGCTGCCGCCACCGTGCAGCCTAGAGCCGCCGCCGTTGCCATAATGCCAAACTCCCAGTTATATGGAACTTCCACGTCGGGCATGTGGGTATACATAATTTTATAAGCAGTAACAATAATGTACGGAAAAACTTTTTCTCCGAACAGTACACCAAAAACACTGCCCCCCATAGTCGCCAGAAGCGCATAGTTTAAATACTTTCCAGCTATACTGAATTTGCCGTATCCCAAAGCCTTTAAAGTGCCTATCTGGGTTCTCTGCTCTTCTACCATACGGGTCATAGTGGTAAGACTGATAAGCGCTGCCACTACAAAGAACAAAATGGGGAAAACTGCGCCGATGGCCCGCAGGCGATCTGCATTGTCACCATACCCAGTATACTCGGGCAGGACACTTCTGTCCTCTACATACCACTCTGCATCTTCTATATCTTTAATCTTTTCTTGGGCATCTTTGATTTCGTCTTCTCCTTCTTTTATCTTTTCGTCAGCCTCTTTTTGACCGTTCTCATACTCTTTTCTGGCGTCTTCCAGTTTCTGCTCATTTTCTGCTATTTTCTTCTCGCCTTTCTCAATTTCTGCCTCTCCTGCATAAATGTCGCTCCAGCCTGCGTCTATCTGCTGCTGTCCCTCATCTGCCTGATTCTGTCCGGCAATGAGTTCCTGCTCGCTTGCCGCAAGCTGAGCTCGGGCGCTTTCTATGGCAGCCTTTGCCTCTTGTAACTGCTCCTTTGCTGCTGCAGACTGCGCGTCTGTTTCCTCCTGCTTCTGATTTAACTCCGCTTCTGCCGCTGCAAGCTGTGTTGCTGCTTCATTCAGTACAGGTTCCTGGGTAGAAATCACCTGCTGCAGAGCCTTTATCTGCCCCTGCGCCTGAGCAATTTCCTCTTGGGAAAGCATACCAGAATCCAGAGATGCCTGCAAAGCTGCAAGCTGCCTTTTTGCTTCCTCTAACTGGGCTGCTCCAGCTTCATACTCTGCTTTCTTTCCGTTAAATTCCTCCCAGCCCGCCGCCAGAAGAGATTCCCCCTCCTCAATTTTAGCCATACCGGCTTCATACTGCTGGTTAAATTCCGCTTCTTTGGCGGCAAATTCTGCTTTTCCCTCTTCCAGCTGCGTCCAGCCCTGGGAAATTTCTGATTTTGCTGCATCTAATTCTTTCTGGCTGGCATAAAGCTGATTTTTGCCATCTTCTACTTCCTTTCTAGCAGAATCCAGCTTATTTTTTCCGTCTTGCAGCTGTTTTTCTCCGTCCTCTATCTGCTTTTTGGCGTCTGTCAGTTTTTCCTCTGACTCTGCTTTGACATCTTCCAGCTCTTTCTTGGCCTTATTCAGTTGTTCCTGCGCATCCTCACGGATTTCATCAGCCCTCAGTTTACCCTGCTTATCTCCAATAGCTTCTATCCTCTTCTGCACCTGAGCCACGCACTCATCGTATTCTTTTGTAAATGCGGTTAGTTCTTTTGCACCCTCCACGGAAACATAACACTCCGTATAAACGTCCAAAGCAAAATCCTCCGGCAGCACAGCCAGAAATCCATTGATCTCTCCGTTTCCCACAGTACTGCTGCCTCTGCTGAAAGACAAATAAGAAGAACTGCTGCCGCTTCCTACAATTTCAAACGTATCAGTTTTAAAAGTGTCTGTCACCGGGTCTTTGGTTCCGCTGATAAGCTGAATTTTATCCCCTACTTTTAAGTCCGAAGCTGCCAGAAAATCCTGGTCTATGAGACATTCTCCTGGCTTTTGCGGCATCCTTCCTTCATCCATAGTATACTGATTCATAGAATCCAAGATAGAAGAAACGTGAAGTACTTTCTGATTTCCGTTTGACTCCACCAGCACATCCGATGAATACCCCGGCTCTACCTTTTCCACACCTTTTACCTGACGAATGGCATCAATGTTTTCCTCAGAGAGTCCCAAGGTTCCCATAACCTGAATGTCCATAAGCTGTTTCCGGTCAAAGTAAGCATCTCCCGAATACCGCATATCCGGTTCAGAGGCCCGAATACCGGAGAAAAACGCCACGCCCATAGCCACAATAAAGAAAATAGACAGGAATCTTCCCTTGCTTTTTCGGATTTCCATATAGAAATCTTTTTTAATCGCCCGCTTCTTCATCACTTTTCACCTACCATTCAATGGTTTCTACCGCAACCGGATGCTCGTTCTGCTCCATGGAAGAAACCTTTCCGTTTTTGATATGAATGATACGGTCTGCCATAGGAGCTATTGCAGAATTATGGGTAATGACAATCACAGTCATACCCATTTTCCGGCAGGTGTCCTGTAAAAGTTTCAGAATAGATTTTCCTGTATTGTAATCCAGCGCACCAGTAGGCTCGTCGCACAAAAGAAGTTTGGGATTTTTTGCCAAAGCCCTTGCTATAGAAACCCTTTGCTGCTCACCACCGGAAAGCTGTGCCGGGAAATTGTTCAATCGCTCTCCCAGCCCTACCTCCCGCAGTACCTGAGCCGCGTCCAGAGGCTGTTTGCATATCTGTAGCGCCAGTTCTACATTTTCAAGGGCTGTCAGATTCTGCACCAGATTATAAAACTGAAATACAAATCCAATATCATCTCTCCGGTATCCTGTCAGTTGTCTGGAATTATACTTTGCCACATCGCTGCCATCCACCAAAACTTGTCCCGAGGATGCGGTATCCATGCCGCCCAGGATATTCAACACCGTAGTTTTCCCAGCACCACTTGGACCAACCACAACTACAAATTCACCTTTTTTTATGGAGAAACTAATGCCGTCCACGGCCCGGATTTCCACCTCTCCCATTTTGTAAACCTTTGTCACATTTTCTAACTTTACATAATCTTCCATGCTTTCTCCTCGCTGTACTTCCTTTATTGAACCTGGGTCGCTCCTTCAATCCCTTTTATCAAAAGCTGCCCCGTAAGGGCCGCCATTCTCTCCGGACTTTGGGTAAAGTCCTGTTCAAACCAGTATCTCACAATACCCAATGCGCCTGCTGTGCAGTACTGAAACTGCACCTGGAACTCCAGGGAGTTACGGTCAAAACTTTTCGGACAAGCAGTGAAATACCGCTCAAAAATACTCTCCAATAGATTTTTCCCACTGGAAACCATACTCCTTGCCCTCAGCAGTAAAATACAACTTTCTCTCTGCTCATACAGGTACCAGAAAGCCTCTGCCATCACATCTCCCACATGAGCCCGCAGTTCATCCGGGGGATACTTTTCTGTCATGTGCTTAATATCCCGACACATATTTTCTTCTATTTCGGACAACACGGAATACACATCTGTGTAATGAAGATAAAAAGTATTTCTGTGTATATGCGCCGTCTCTGTCAATTCCCGAATAGAAATTTCATTTATCTCTTTTTTCTTGGACAATGAAATCAGAGCCTGGAGAATACTGGCCTTTGTTTTCTCTGTCCTTTTATCTGTGGTTTCTCTTTCCATTGTGTAAAACTCTCCATAAGTTTCTGTGCAAATGCACAGTTTCTGCATTTTCATATTACTGTGAGAAGTTTGGGTTGTCAATGCAGGAAGTATTAAATAAGCATAAATTATTTACTCTGTTTCTCTACCATGATATACTGAATTTATCAAAAACTATAGGAGGATTTTATGATGAAAAATGATAAATTGATTCTTCTTTATACCGCAAAAGATAATCTTGAAGCAGCTATGATTGCCGAGGCTTTAGAAAAAAATGGAATTGCTGCTGTCATGCAGGAGGAAAGCAGCATGGGCATTCTAACCCTTTACGGTGGATTTTCCAAAACCGGAATTTTGATCTATGTGGCAGAAGAAAACAGTGAAAAAGCAAAAGAGCTTTTAGAAGGTATGGGATTTTGAGAAAAAAAGAAACAACTGAAAAAATACTGGAAAAATATAAGAATGAAAAGAACCAGTATGGAAAAGAATCATTCGCAGATACAACTGGCTGAGCGGGTTGGGATTACCCGGCATACTATTGGTATGATCGAAACTGGGGACTTGAACCCTTCTTTAAAACTCTGTATTGCTGTCTGTAAAGAACTTGACTGTACATGAACTGATTTATTTGGGGAAGAATAGCCCGAAGGCAGGCTGTCTTCCCTCTTTTCTTATGGCTTACAGCTTCCGCAGTCTGTATAGCCGCTTTCTCTCAACATTTGAATATCTCCTTTATAATAAGCCCGGTTTTCCTCGTTCATGTTCTTCACAGAGCCGCAATCCGGTCTGTGGATTTTCTTTGTATGGACATTGAGGATATAATCGCAATTCTGTGCGTCACTGTTGTTCAGTATATCCAGATTTTCTTCGCTTTCCCCCCGTCCACCGGAAGTCCCGCGCTGCCCCGGTGTATAATCATTGCAAGGCTCCTGTTCAAAGGAGATGCTGCTTCCGTCACTGTATAAAATAATTGTTCCCTGCTTATCTGTCCGAAAGAGGGGTATCTGCTTTTCCTTAATCAAAGACACCGTATCCTGCCTGGGATGTCCATAACTGTTATCTTCCCCGCAGCTTATCACGCAATAAGACGGAGATACCTGTTCAAAAAATTTCCGGCTCACATGAGAACCATGATGATTCATCAACATCACATCTGCTCTAATATCTGTACCAGCGGCCAAAATTTCTTTTTCGCTTTCCAAACCTATATCACCGCCAATAAAAAAGCGATTCTTTCCATTTTCCAGAATAATCCCCACAGAATCCTGATTTTCGTCTTCATGTCCATACGACACGGGGGAAATGATGCGGAATTTTGCTGCCCCAAAAGTAAACTGTTCTCCCACCTTCGGGTGCAGTGCTTCATACGATTTTTCCTTCAATGCCTTTTCATAAGAACGGTAAATAGCGGAGTCTGTCTCATAGTCCGGTGAAATCAGCGTATCCACCGGAAAATTATACAGCGCACCAATAGCCCCCGCCAAATGGTCTTCATCAAAGTGGGAAATCAAAATATAGTCCAGCTTTTCGATTTTCTGCTCTTTCAGATAACTAACTACATAAGAAGAACTTTCTCTTGCACCGCCATCTATCAGCATGTAATGCCCCTCTGACTCTGCCAGAATGGCATTACCCTGTCCTACATCCAGATAGTGTACTGTCAGCAAAGCATTTGCCGAATCCACCTGTGCTTCTTCCTGCGTCTGTATGGGTTCTTCATTCTGCTGCGCAGCGTTTACCTCTGTGCTGCTGATATCAATAGTATTGCACCCGGCAAGGGACAACAACAGTACCAGCATATATACCAGAAGATGTTTCCATTTTCCTTTTATCATGTTTCTCTGCCCTTTCGTTTCTAATGCAAAAGAACATATGTTCTTTCATTTACATATATTATCACATATGTTCTTATTTGTAAATAACCCAAAAATAAAAAGACAACCCTGCCCGCAGAACACCTTTTCACTCTAATAGGTATTCTTCCCTGCAGGGATTGCCTTTCTAAACCACTTTTCTTATTTTTTATCTCCTCATTTCAGATTGTCCACAGCCGCTCTCTCAATAGCCAGTCCTGCTTTATATCTTACCATAAATTCATCAAATCCCTTCACATCTCTTTCGTCCGGCTGCACTTCTATGCCTTCCTGTCCGGCAAAGACTTTATTGTCCAGATACTCTTCCAGACTTTCACCCTCCGTTTTATTTACCATGTAAGAAGCCAGCACAGCAATTCCCCAAGCGCCTCCTTCTCCCGCTGTCTCCATTACGGACACTGGGGTATCAATAGCACCGGACAGCAAATTCTGACCCACGCCTTTTGTCTTAAACAGGCCGCCATGCCCCAGAATCTTGTCCAGTTTCACACCTTCCTCTTTCAGAAGAATATCCATACCTGTTTTCAGCGCACCTAAAGAAGTAAACAAATGTACCCTCATAAAATTTGCCAGGTTAAACTTGCTTTCCGGTGTACGGACAAACATAGGACGCCCCTCTTCAAATCCGGTAATGTGTTCTCCTGAGAAGTAATTGTAAGCCAGAAGTCCTCCGCAATCTGCATCTCCTTCCATCGCTTTGCGGTAAAGGGTTCCGAAAAGCTGATTCATGTCCACTTTCATCCCCATGCTTTCTGCAAATTCCTTGAAAATACCAACCCAGGCATTTAAGTCAGAAGTACAGTTATTACAGTGCACCATCGCCACCAGGTTACCGGTAGGTGTCGTCACCAAATCAATTTCCGGATATACCTTAGACAGTTCTTTTTCCAGAACCACCATAGCAAACACAGAAGTTCCCGCAGACACATTTCCTGTGCGCTGAGCCACACTGTTGGTTGCTACCATTCCTGTCCCTGCGTCTCCTTCCGGCGGACACAGCGGCACACCTGCTTCCAGTTCGCCCGTAACGTCCAGCAATTTGGCACCCGCTTCTGTCAGAATACCTGCCTCTTCACCAGCCACCAGTACCTTAGGCAGAATATCAGCAAGCTTCCATGAAAATCCATAAGGTGCAACCAGTTCATCAAACTGTACCATTCTCTTTTTATCATAATTGCGGGTATTCATATCCACCGGGAACATACCGGAAGCTCCCCCAACTCCCAGTACCTTTTCGCCTGTTACTTTCCAGTGTACATAGCCCTCCAGAGTCGTCATAAAGTCAATGTCTTTTACATGCTCTTCTTTGTTTAGAATTGCCTGGTATAAGTGTGCAATGCTCCATCTCTGGGGAATGTGATAGGAAAAAAGCTTTGTCAGTTCTTCACTGGCCTGCTCTGTCATGGTATTTCTCCATGTACGGAATGGTACCATCAGATTTCCCGCCTTATCGAAAGGCATATAGCCATGCATCATGGCGCTGAATCCCAGTGCAGCCAGTTTTTTCACAGGTACACCGTATTTCTCTTTTACATCTTTTACCATATCCTGGTAACTGTCCTGAATACCTTTCCAGATGGCTTCCTCGCTGTAGGTCCAGATATTGTTTACCAGCTGATTTTCCCACTCATGACTTCCGGACGCAATCGGTTCATTCTTTTCATTCACCAGAACTGCCTTGATTCTGGTGGAACCAAATTCGATTCCAAGCACTGCTTTTCCGTTTACTACCGTACTTTTGTTTGATTCTGCACTCATGTATATAGCCTCCTTGTAATTACGAATTCTTCTATGCTTCTATTATACATACTTGTACGGTTGTAACGCTACTTGTTTTTAATACCGATTATGCACTTTCTCCGCAAAGCACATCATATCCTTCACCATAAGTTCTTTCCCGTCATCCAGCACAGCCTTTCCACTCATTTTTCCAAATACCTGATGCTGGTCTGACTCAATAATCAGCGCTGCTATTTTCGCTGGCCGGTCAAGTACCGGCTCAAAATTCATCTCAAACCTTCCGTCATTTGAAATAAATTTCCACGGCTTCAGATAACTGTCCTCTCGAATATGAAAAGTCACCTGGTCTAATTTATGTGCCTTCCCACCGTAAAACAGCATATTTTCCGTATCTGCAGAGGTATCTCCAAATTCATAACCAATATTAAAACCAAACGGAACTCTGTCTATCCGGGTATTTCCGGAGCCCCAGTACCAGCAGTTGTCATAAGTCACACACCTCTTCCCCAGTCCAAAGTACCTAAATCCCTGTCCGTTGAAAATGTATAAGTTTTCACGTCAAATTTCATGCTGCCGGAAGCAGGCATACCGTTTATCTTATAGTTATAATAAAAAGCTGTTTTCTTCTCTTTAAATGGCGCGGCAATCACCATGGTGTCCATGTCCGGCTGTTCCAGCCAGATAGCGCAGGAAAAAGTCTTTCCCTAGTAAAAATTCTTAAAATAGCAGCGGATTCTTCTTTTCCCGTTCTGAATCTGAAACGCCATATGAAGCCGCTTGTCCCGATATATAATATCGCCTTCTTCTGATGTCTGCGGCATCTGCAGCTTTCCCATTGGAAACGGATTTAAAATGGTTTCCGTGTGCTCCCAACCATCCTTAAAGTTCAGCAGAAATACGGATTGCAGACCGATGTAACCATCATCAGAAAGAGTAAAGCCCCCGGCAAGATCTTCATTCAATACAAGATAATAGTCCCATTCTTTGATACGGAATTTCGATGCCCTGATGTGATTTCTGTCATACTTCTGCCAATTCATCATCATGGACACGAATATCATTTCCGCATACATTGAAAATTGTATAATCTGTTTCATATTCGTCCCAGATAGCAAGCTTTTCAACAACGATTTCTGGAAGTTCACAAAATGGAATTTCTTTCTCTTTTCGTCGCCTTACCCCTTGCTGATAATCTTTTACAACATGACGAATAACTTTCTTCAAACAACTTTCAATACGACATTGAACAATTCTCTGGAAGTCAGACGGTTTCATCAGTCTCACCCCTTTCCCGTTATGACATGAAAAGTGTTTATCCCTCTTTACGCACCATATAGGGAACGGCAGATGTGATTTGCTGACTAACTTTTGGAAAAACTGAAAAAATTTTTTCAAATGCAAAAAAACCGCACAGAACACTATGCTTTGTGCGGTTTTTTGCTTTTTATTTTTTTATTTTTTTTAATA
>DXFK01000108.1 GCA_019114495.1 Candidatus Blautia stercoravium | reverse complement strand
GTCTGTGGTTTTACAGGACCGCTGGATGTGGAGAAAAAGGGAAGAGGATATTTTGCCGGGATTGCAGTAGATGAAAGTGTCCGGGGAAAAGGTGTAGCAAAGATTTTGTTTTGTGAACTGTGTATGGGTTTAAAAGAGCAGGGTGCTTCTTTTAAGACTTTATTTACAGGAGAAAAAAATCCAGCCAGAAATATTTATGAAGCAGCAGGATTTCAAATTGTAAAAAGTTGGGCAAACATGAGAAAAGAATAGAAATCAGGAGGGGATTTTAGGATGGAAAAAACAGTTATGGCCATTGGGGGACATATTGGTGATGCAGAGCTTACCTGTGGTGGCGTTCTTGCAACCTTAAGTCTGAAAGGATATAAAGTAATTACGGTAGCATTGACAGGCGGGGAAAGAGGGAATCCACCTCATTTAAGTGTGGGACAGTACCGGGAACAGAAATTAAAAGAAGCCTATGGCTTTGTGAAACACCTGGGTGGAGAAGCAATTGCGCTTCCTTATGTAGATGGGGAATTGCCAGATAATGAAGAAGTGCGTTTCCAGGTATGCGATCTGATTCGGAAATACCGCCCCTGTGCATTACTGACTCATTGGAAGTACAGTATGCATAAGGATCACGAACGAACACACCGCATTGTGAAGGATGCCCAGTTTTTTGCAGGTCTTAGAGGAATCGAAAGAGAATATCCGGCACACTTTGCCAAAGGCCCTTATTATGCTCAGAACTGGGAAGATGCCACAGAATTTAAACCCTATGTTTATATGAAGGTATCCAGAGAAGGATTTGAACTCTGGAAACAAGCAATTCAGGAGCATTGGTTTGCTGTACATAGCAAGGATTTTCATTACATGGAATATTATGAGCATCTTATGCGCTGCAATGGCTGTATCGCAAGATGTGATTATGCGGAAGCGTTTATGGTGAATCCGGAAGAAATGAAACTGGTGATAGAAGATTTGTAAGAGAAGGGGAGCAGTGCAATGGTAAAAAACGGAATTGACTGTATCGAAAAGTATGATGCGCTGTTTCAAGGCAGACGGTTGGGACTGATTACTTCTGTTTCCGGTGTGGACCAGAACTTGAAATCTTCTATTGATATTTTGGCAGAACGGTATGATGTCCAGGCACTTTTCTCTCCAGAGCATGGTGTAAGAGGAAATGTGGATGCAGGAGGGATTGTAGCAGATGCAGTGGATCCTTATACAGGAATTCCGGTATATAGTCTGTATCGAACAGATTCTAAAAGACTGACAGAAGAAATGCTGGAACAGGTGGACAGCATTGTGTATGACATTCAAGATATTGGTGTGCGGTATTATACCTTTATCTGGACCATGTATTATGCCATGCAGTCCTGCGAAGAATTTGGCAAAGAACTGATCATTCTGGACCGGTTTAATCCGCTTGGGGGAAAGGTAGAAGGAAATCTCTTGCAGGATGGATATGAAAGTTTTATAGGCGCATATCCTGTTTGCATGCGTTATGGACTGACAGTAGGAGAGCTGGCAGGAATGATTTACGGGGAAAAGAAGTATCACTTTCCAATCTCTGTGGTAAAGGCAGAAGGCTGGAATCATGAGATGCTGTTCCCGGAAACCGGAAATATTTGGGTGATGCCAAGTATGGGAATACCAAGGTTTGAAACTGCTCTTGTGTATGCTGGAACTTGTTTGTTCGAAGGAACAAATCTTTCAGAAGGAAGGGGAACCACAGCGCCTTTTGAGATTATAGGAGCGCCTTATGTGGATGCATATCGGTTCAGCCGCCACATGAACAGCAAAAAATTGCCCGGCGTGTTATTCAGACCCGTGTATTTCACCCCTTCAGCATCTAAGCATGCTCAGGAAGCATGCGAGGGCATTCAGATTCATGTGACAGATTATAGAAACTATCAGGCTGCGGAAACCGGATTTATCCTGCTTCAGGCTTTCAGGGAGTGTTATCCACAGGAATTTGCCTTTCTTCCTCCTTTTCGGGAAGGTGGGAGACAAAGCGTGGAATTACTTTTTGGAAGCAACCGGATTTTAGAGTCAGAAGAACATACAAGGGAATTGCTGGCGATTTATGCAAAAGACAGCCGGGAATTTAAGAAAAGAAAAACAGCGTATCACATTTATGATTAGAAGGAGAAGAAAACGTGGGTGTGGAGAAAAAATTGGGGCAGATGACAATTCGGGAAAAAATAGGGCAGCTTTTTACTATTGGTTTTCCATCTAGGTGGCCCTCTGAGGAGTTTATCGAGCTGGTAAAAGAATATAAAGTCGGAAACGTGATTTTGTTTTCACATAATGTGGGATCCAGGGAAGAACTTGGAAAATTAAATGCGTATCTGATTCATCTTATTGAAGAAGAGACAGGGGAACCCCCTTTTATTACAATTGATGAAGAAGGTGGTGTAGTTTCCCGTCTTCCAAAAGATACAGCAGTGCTGCCGTCTGCCATGGCGCAAGCACGTTGTATGGAACGGATTGAGGAGGGTTCCCGGATAATTGGGGAAGAGCTGAAAGCACTGGGAATTAATTTTAATTTGGCCCCGGTTCTGGATATCAACACAAACCGGAAAAATCCGGTGATTGGTATACGAAGTTTTGGAGAAGATGGGGATATTGTAACGGAATGTGCCAAACGTGCAGTCAGAGGGTATATAAAGGCTGGTATTTTATGTTCTGGAAAGCATTTTCCAGGACATGGTGATACAGATACAGATTCTCATCTTGCATTGCCACTTTTGGAAAAGAGCATGGAAGAGCTGGAAGCAGGAGAATTAAAGCCCTTTCAAAATTTGATTGCAGAAGGGATTCCGGCAATTACCATATCCCATATTCTGGTTCCTGCCATGAGTAGAGAGGAAGTTCCCTGTACCATGTCTTATGAAGCAGTCACAGGATACCTGCGGGAAAAAATGCATTATAAAGGACTAATTATTTCGGACTGTATGGAAATGGACGCAATCAAAAAGTGTTATGGTGTAGCAAAGGGATGTGTGGCAGCAGTGAATGCAGGTGTGGAAATTCTTTTTGTTTCTCATACTGCGGCATTGGCAAAAGAAGCCATAGTGGAAATAGAAAAAGCAGTAACGGATGGATCTATAAAGATGAAAACCTTGGATAGGGCAGTGGGACACATTTTAGAAATAAAAGAGGCATTTGACACTATGACAGTGAAGCCCCAGGCAGCAGGTACAGAGCAGCAGAAAGCTTTTATGCAGGAATTTTTAGAGGAAACGCTGGAGAAAACAGGAGAAAAACAGGAATTTGCTCTTGGAGAAAAGCCGCTTTTTATTGCTTCCGTGCCTACTGGATTTAGCAGAGTGTCTGAGGTGGTTTCAGAAGACTGGAATTTTTCAAAGGAAATGCAGGAAACGTTTGGTGGAATGGCAGAATTGTTTGATAGCAGGGAAGGAATATCCAGTATCAAACAATTGTGTAAAAAAGCAGAGTACGCAACTTCAGTTGTGGTTGCCACTTGTAATGCAAATCTGGATTTGCAGCAGCAGAAACTTCTGGCAGAAATGGCTGGCTGCAAGAAGCCCATAGCGCAAATTGCGTTAAATAGCCCCTATGACTTGGAATATGGAAAGGGAACAAACTTCCAGATTGCACTATATGAATATTCCAGACGGACAGTTGGGAATATAAAAAAATATTTTAAAAAGTAAGTAACTGTTGAACATCCTCCATTTCAGAGTACTTAGATTTTTGTCAAAACAGAGAAAATAAAGTTTTTGTTTTGACATTGAAATGCTTGACTCCCTTGTTTTAAATGCCGGAAATCCAGTCAAGGTAAGGTTTCCAGCCTTGACTGTCATTTCTGGTATTTGATAAAATTTTGAGAGCAGGTCAACAAAACTTACACAGTTTCTATTACACTCTCGAGGGAGAACTCCGCTTCCCTTTTTGGGAAGAAGTTCTCCCATTTTCCTGCTACTCATTTCGCAGCAGTACTTCCACGATGTCGCATATGGTTTTCTGCTTTTCTTCACTGAGCTTTTTCAGCTGTTCCAGATAAGTGGAAACACGAAGGGCATACCCGTTATTCAGAGCGCTGGCAAGTAATTCGTCTGCGGAAGCATCCAGAGCATTGGCAATAATAATAAACGTTTCCAGTGTCGGGCATTTCTTGCCCCGTTCAATTAAGCTGATGTAGGTAGCCGTCAGGTCTGTCTGTTCTGCAAGGTCTTCCTGCCGCCAGTTCTTCTCCAGGCGTTTCTTCTTTATCTGTTGTCCCATTTCTTTAAAATCCATAAACAAATCTCCTATTTCAATCACAGGTATCGACAATAGTATAGTGTTCA
>DXFK01000107.1 GCA_019114495.1 Candidatus Blautia stercoravium | reverse complement strand
AAATTTGCAATTTTATCATTACAGATTGTATTTACATGTTCAGCATAAGGGAAATCTAAATTGTTTTGTTTCATTTTCTCAAACTGTTCAGAATTATTAAAGTTTCCTGTCAATATGTTCATAAAATCATTTAATTTGTTCATTTTGTTTTCCTCCATTTTTTTCATTTAAATTAAAAACTAACTTTTTCATTAAATTCATCAATTCCTGACGGCTGTCATCATCAAGATCAGATAACACTTGTTCATCCCATGAATAAAAAAGTTTATGGCTTTCTTCTACTATCTTTATACCATTTTTTGTTAAACTTAAAATGTTGAATCTTCTATCATTGCTATTTTTTCTTTGGATAATTAAATCTTTTTCTAATAGTTTTGCTAAAGTACGGTTTAATTGTCCTGCATCTAATTTAAGATATTCTACAATTTCTTTAGAAGAACATTCCTTCTTTTTACTGATATAAATTAAGACAAACAGCTGACTATAAGTTACTCCAAGGTCAGAAATTTTTTCAGTACAATACGATACGAAATATTTTCGGAGTATTGCTATGTAAAAAGCAAATGATTCCTTATTCATACAACCACCTTTCTATATTTGATAAAGTCAATTATATGAGAGATATTTGATTTTGTCAAGTATTTTTTTATCAAAAGAAAAAGCAGGATACCTGTTTCCAGATTTCCTGCTCCATGTAGTTCTGTATCACTTCCAATGCTTCCGCTTAGGACTTTCTTAAATACTGTCTTCCAAATCCGAAATCATAATATCCAGCGCTGTAATGCCGCCTTCCGCTGTATACCAGACAGCGGGATGCTCCAGATACACCAGATGTCCGTTTTTATAAGCGTCGGTTTCCATAATCAGCTCATTTTCCATGATTTCCTTTGCTGTCTGTGCCCCGTCTGCCCCAATAGCGCTGTCCCGGTCCATAACAAAAATGTAGTCCGGATTTTTCTCTACAACGATTTCAAAGGAAGACTCATTGCCGTGGGTAGAAGTGCTTTCTGCGGCTGTTAGATTATCAAATCCCACTTCCACACCAATAATAGAGCATCTTCCGTCATTGCCCATCAGGTTAAAGCTGCCGCTTGTCGTCATACCCACCAGAGCTGTTTTTCCCTTTGCTTTTTCAGCCAGAGCCGCAATTCTTTCGTCAAATCCTTCTGTTTTTTTCTGCACTTCATCTTCCAAGCCAAACATAGAAGCAATGGTTTCTGCATTCTTTTTCACGCTTTTAACCACACCCAGGTCGCTGTCTGTAGAAAGATACACCACGGGCGCAATTTCGCTTAAAGCATCATAGGAAGAAGCCAGACGTCCGCCAATAAAGATGACATCCGGTTCACACTCCATGACTGCTTCCATATCCGCCTCTTTGATAGTTCCCAGATTTGCCACCTTGTCGTTATCCACATAGTCTGTCAGGTAGTCTAAAGACGTAGTAGCAGAGCCCACTACACGGTCTCCCAGTTCCAGATTGTCCAGAATATCCAGTGACGCCATATCCAGCACAGCAATTCTTTCCGGGTCATAAGGCACCTCTAAATCTACCTCTTCCTTATTGGCATTCAGAGATTTAATCGTAATACTTTCCGGTGTCTCTGTTTCTTTTGCCGTTGCCCCTGTTGTCTCTGCTGCTGTTTCCTTCGTGTCCTTCTGTGTGTCTTTACTCTGTCCGCAGGCTGTCAATCCCACAGCCATCACTCCTGCCAGTAATACACCTGCAAATTTTTTCATTCTTTGTCTCCTTTTCTCTGTCATTTCCCGCTAATAATAGATACACAATGGCTTCCCTTCGATTTCCATAATCTCAAAGTCCACCTGATAAATTTCCGAAAGCACCTCTTTTTGAATCACATCTTTTACGGTTCCGTACTTTGCGATTTTTCCGTTTTTAAAAGCACAGATATAGTCGGAATAGAAAGAGGCATAATTAATTTCATGAAGCACCAAAATCACGGTTTTTCCCAGTTCATCACTTAATTTCCGCACCATTTTCATCATATTGGTAGCATGATAAATATCCAGATTGTTGGTGGGCTCATCTAAAAGTACATACTGGGTATCCTGTGCAATGACCATGGCAATATAGGCTCTCTGCCGCTGCCCTCCGGAAAGTTCGTCCAGAAAGCGGTCCTCAAATTCTTTTAATTCCATATAGTCTATAGCCTGGTCAATGATTTCCCTGTCCTTTGGGGTAAGTCTTCCGCCTGTATGGGGAAAGCGTCCGAAGGCAACCAGTTCTTTCACCGTCAGCTTCATCTGGATATGGTTGCTCTGTGTGAGAATTGCAAGATGTTTGGACAGTTCTCTGCTTTTCCAGTTCTCCAGACTTTTTTCCTCTAGTTCTATCAGCCCTTCATCCTTTGCAATCAGCCGGGAAATCATACTCATAACCGTAGATTTTCCTGCCCCATTAGGCCCAATCAAGGCTGTCACCTTTCCCTTATGAATCTCAAAGGATACGGAATCCACCACGGTTTTTCCGTCATATTCTTTCTTCAGTTCCTGAATTTTCACTGTCTGACACCTCCTCTTCTCAGCAGAAGATACAGGAAATAAATTCCTCCTCCCACTGTAATAAATACGCTGACCGGAACTGCGTATACAAATACCTGCTCCACAATCATCTGCCCCCCTACCAGTACAATCATGCCAAAGAGGGCAGACCCCAGAATCAGCTGGGAATGTCGGTAAGTCCGCATAAGCTGCCGGGACAAATTGGCAATAATCAGTCCCAGGAATGAAATCGGCCCTACCATGGCTGTGGCTACGGCAATGCAAAGGGCAACTCCCAGCAGAAGTTTGCGGATGGCACGGTCATAGTCCACTCCCAGATTAATGGCCTGGTCCCGTCCCAGGGTCAGCACATCCAGAAGAGCCAGTTCCCTGCGCAGCCAGAATATAATAATTCCCAGAAGCACCAGGGAGAACAAAATAATCTCCGAATTTACATTACTGAAGCTGGCCACCAGCGTTGCCAGAAGGCTGTCGTATTCATTAGGGTCCATCACCCGGATAAGCGTGCTTTGAATACTTCCAAAAAAGGACGTCAGCACGGTTCCGATAAGCAGGACATACAGAATGTTGTTCTTAGTTTTCTTAAAAAGATAACTGTAAATCACCATAGCCGCTATGCCCATCAGTGTCAAATCCACGGCAAAGGAAACATTGGCGTTTACTACCAGGAAGCTGCCTGAGCCTGCCACAAATACCACAGCCGTATGAATCAGTGTATACAGGGAATTCATACCCAAAAGGCAGGGCGTTACAATGGTATTGTTGATAATGGACTGAAAGACAATGGATGCGCCCCCGATTGCAAAGGCTGTAATCAGCATCACTATCAGCTTGGGAATCCGGATTTTCATGGCGTAGCGAAACAGCCTCTCATTGGAAAAAGAAACATCGACGGTCAGATAGGCTGCTGCCGCCGCTGCAACCAACAGCAGCATAATGAACAATTTTCTTTTATTTGCTTTATGCACCGCACTGCCCATGTCCAGTCCCTCCTTTTCCCAGCCGAATGGCTTTTCTCCCGTTTTTCAGACGGTATAAAAGCAGTAAGATAAACAATATACTGCCCAGACTTCCCACAATCAGTTCAATAGGAAGTTCGTAAGGCATAATCACTACTCTTCCGATAATATCGCACACCAGAACAAACAAAGCTCCGAAAAGTGCGGTATCGATTAAAGTCCCCCTGATTTTGTCCCCTTTAAACATGGCTACAATGTTTGGCACAATCAGACCGATATAGGAAATCGAACCTACCACAACCACCACAGATGCCGTAATCATAGCCGCAATGGTAATTCCCATAAAGAGCACAAGATTATAGGAAATTCCCAGGTTTTTGGAGAAGTCTCTTCCCAGCCCTACAATGTTAAAATGATTAGCAAAGACAAAGGCCAGAATCACCAGAGGCACGGTCATGTACACAATCTCATACCGCCCTCTGAGCACCATGGAAAAATGTCCTACCAGCCAGGTAGATAACGCCTGGGTCATTTCATACTTGTATGCCAGAAAATTCGTAAGTCCTCCAATGACGTTTCCGAACATAATTCCCACAAGAGGAACCAGAACCACATCTTTAAACTGTATCCTCTGGATAAACCAGACAAAAATCCAGGTTCCCAGAATTGCTGCTGTAAAGGAAAAAAACGCTCTTCCCCACAAAGTGGAATTGGGAAGAAACACCAGAGCCAGCAAAATCCCAAACTGTGCCGAGGAAATCGTAGCCCCCGTAGACGGGGATACAAATTTATTCATACACAGCTGCTGCATAATCAACCCTGCGGTGCTCATACCGATTCCGGTACACAAAATCGCTAAAAGCCGCGGTATTCTGGAAATCAGAAATACTTTCCATACTTCCGGTTCTCCTGTAAGCAAAGATGTTAAATCTGTATCAATGACGCCGATGAACAAAGATACCACTGCCAGCACTGCCAGAACCGAAAATAAGAGAATCGTTGATAAATATTTTCTTATCATGACACCTCCCGTTGTTTTCATCCGCGCTTTTGTTAGCTACAGCTAACCCAGGTTCAAAAAAATTTTGCCCGGTTACGCGGTTCGTGGATAACTATACACAATCCGGCTCCTCCGTGCAATACCTTACTTTCTGGTAAGTATCTTCCTGTACCTGTTCTCCGTTTTTGTCGGCATGCCGTTTCGCCAGCTTACAAATGGTGCATAAAATTTCTTTTATTTCCATATATTCTTCATTAATATAATAAAACACAATGGATGGCTTTTGCTCCTTCACCACCTCTTTATGCAAAATTCCCTCTTCCTCCAGTTCCCGGAGATTGGTATAAAGCACCTTTTCTGAAATTTCCGGTATACACTTTTTCAGAATTCCAAATCGGTTCTCTCCGTGAATAATATGCCACAGAATTCTCATTTTCCACTTTCCGCCTATGATACGGTTAGCAAAAATCAGAGGGCAGGCAACTTCTGTTTTTCTATCTGACATGCATATCTCCTTTCATATTTTTGCAAAATCACTTCTGCATTTTATAATATCCCGGGAAACTTTGCAAGGAGTTTCTCTTTTCATATATGCGCTGGCTTTTCCGATGCTTGTCCTGATGTCTGTTTTTTTGTTTGAACTCCCAAACAAAATATGCTATCCTGTTAATAGTATATTTTACGGAAGGAGCAACAACATGGAAATACATGAATCCGCCGAAAACTACCTGGAGACCATTCTGGTTATCGGAAAACGAAAACCTCAGGTGCGTTCCATAGATATTGCCAACGAGCTTTCTTTTTCTAAACCCAGCGTCAGCGTTGCTATGAAAAATCTCCGTGTAAACGGATACATCAACGTGGACCGGGAGGGCTTTATCACACTGACAGAAGCCGGACGCGCTATTGCGGAAAAAATATATGAGCGTCATGAGCTTTTAAGCGCCTGGCTGGTACATCTGGGCGTAGATCCCCAGGTTGCCGCCGAAGACGCCTGCCGTATTGAGCATGTCATCAGTACAGAAAGTTTTCAGGCTATTAAACAGCATGCGGAATCCCATCAGAAATAATATCTGGGAAATTTTAACACAAAATCCATGAAAGGCAGTCAGGTAAGGATGCTCACCCGACTGCCTTTCACAATTCTATTTTCCAAATCCGGTCTGGCAGTTGCTTCCCTCGCTTCTGTCATACAATTCTCTATGCCAGACCTTTCGTTTCCAGCCATTCATCCAGTGTATGCTTCTTTGCCCTGATTTTCTTTGTTCTTATCTGGAATTCCAAAATAGTCAGCGCTGTGAACACTACAAAAATCACTGCCAGGAACACAATGGCTCCCTGTATGCTCTCTCCACCGGAAATTGTGCTTCGGAACGCTTCTACCGTATAGGTAAACGGTACCCAATCATGGAGATACGGCACAAAGGAACCGGACAGCTCCAGTGGATAGGTTCCCACAGAACCAGCCAACTGAATTACCATAAATACTAACATCAGGAAACTTCCCACCTTGCCAAAGGTATTGGTAAAGAAATACATGACAGACATAAAGGCCAGGGAGGTCACACATGCCACTGCAAGAGTTTTTCCCATTTCCACAGGCTCAAATCCATCACACACATGCAGCATAAAGACCATAACAATTGCCTGCAAAATGGCAATCAGATAAAGTACAGAGGCCTTGCTTGCCCACCAGGCAGTACCGGAGGTAAGCTTTCCTGAATATTTCGTCAGCGGATACATAAGGCTGAATGCGATACAGCCAACCCACAAAGCCACAGACATCATATAAGGCGCCATAGCGTGACCGTTGTTTTCCACAGTGGTAATCTGTGTCTCGTGAATATCTACCGGAGCAGCAAACATGTCAACCGTATCCTCTCCCATTTTGGTATCTTTCACTGTTTCAGCGCCATCTGCCAGGCTATCCTTGAGAGTCTGACTGCCGTCTTCTACCTGTTTGATGCCATTTCCAAGCGTCTGGCTGCCTTCATAAAGAAGATTTGCGCCATCACTGATTTGCTTTGCCCCCTCTCCCAACTGACTGCTGCCGCTTAACAAAGTGCTGTTGTTGGCAGTAAGCTGGCCTGTTCCCTGTACCAGCGAAACAGTGCCGTCCTTTAACTGGGAAGAACCGTCTGCCAGCTGGCCGACACCTCCGGTGAGTGTGGGAACACTTCCTGCCAGAGTCTGTACACCATTATCCAAATCCTGGCTTCCAGTCTGCAGCGCAGACAATCCGTCGTCTAAGGCTGCCGCACCGGACTTCAATGCCTCTGTTCCCTGAGTCTTTAACTGCTGTCCTCCTGCTGCCGCCGACTGAATACCTTCCGTCAGCTCACCCGAAGAAGCTGCCAGATCAGAAGTCCCCGCCTTGACAGCGGAAACACCCTGGTTTAAGCTTCGGGCTCCTTCTGTAAGCTTCGCAATACCCGGCTGAATCTGCTGGGTTACACCTGCTTTTAGCTGACCCAGACCATAGCTTACACCCGCATTTAACTGAGCCGCTGCTGTATTGGTGCCATCAATTATCTGCTGCAGTCCTGCTGACATCTCCTGGAGCTGGCTCTGCAAAGCGCCTATTCCTGCCGTACCGGTTTCTGCTGTGGGGGCAGACATTCCTCCCACTGCTTCCGATACATCCGCTGCTCTTCCCAGCGCTTGACCTGCCTGCGTAAGCGCCGCACTGCTGTTATTCAACGCTTCGCCTGCTGCCGCAAGACGGTTTGACGCATCATCCGCTGCCTCTTTATTGTTCTGGGCCGCCGCAATGGCCTCGTTTGCAATAGCAGCCACCGCATCCATATCCTGGGCTTCTACCGCTTGATTCAGAGAATCATACAAATAAGAAACATCTGCAGTACCTGCCGCGCCGGTATCTGCTGCTGCCTGAGCTGCTGCTGCCGCACTGGTATCTGCACTGTCTTTTCCTCCTGCAATTTGATTCAGTTCATTCTGAATTCCAGACACATCCAAGGTCTGCACCGCACCTGTAGTCTGACCGTTTCCCATGGCTCCCAGAAATGCGTCCACCTTATCCTTCATGTTCTGTGCGCCTGCACGGATTTGAGAAAGCGCCTGTGTATTGCCTGCCTGAAGCTGGCTGCTGACTGTATCTGTGCTCTGCACCAGTTGTTCCACACCGCTTTGCAGGTCCTGCAGTCCTGCCTGCAGACTTTCGGTACCCGCCTGCACGCTTCCCACGCCCTCATCCAGCTGTGCTGTCTGCGCCGGCAGATTTGCAGTAGCAGCCTGGAGCGTAGAAAGTCCGGCATTTAAGGTTTGCAGATTGTCGTCCACCAGCTCTGTACCGCTTTTCAAAACTGCGCTTCCCTGCTTTGCAGTTTCCGTTCCCTGGGCAAGCTGTGCCGTTCCGTCAGAAAGTGCGGCAACACCGCTTGTCAGAGTGGGAAGCTGACCGTTTAACTGGTCCAGTCCGTCTTTTAAGGAAGCGGCGCCGCTGTCCAGTTCTTTTGCCCCGCTGTTTACTGTGCTTACCCCATCTACATAGGTTTTCAGCCCTTGTGTCAGCGTCTTGCTTCCATCCCGGAAGGTCAGTGAACTATCTGCCAACGTTTTCAGATTGTCCGTAATGGTCTGATTACCTTCTGCCAGCTCCACAGCACCATCCTTTAACTTTCCGGAACCGTCTGCCGCCTCCTGCATACCGTCTCCTGCTTCCGAAATCTGGTCAAAAACTGCCTCCGTATATGTCTTTGTCACTTCTTCCCGAATACTGCTTTCGATTGTTTCCATAGCTGTTGCACTCATCTTGGAAGCAATATAGTTTGTACCGGGATTTGTGTCATAACTCAATTCCATTTTCTGAGGTTTGTCGTCTGTCAGCGTTGCCGCATTGGCAGAAAAATTATCCGGAATGGTAATGACCATATAATAAGTACCGTCTTTCAGCCCTTCTCTGGCTGTATCTGCATCTGTAAAATGGAAATCCAGAGAATTGTCTTCCTTTAAATTGTCCACCATCTGTTTTCCTACGTCCAGAGTTTCTCCTTCATAAGTCACCGGCTGGTCTTCATTTACCACCGCCACCGGCAGCTTATCCACATTACCGTAGGGGTCCCACATAGAACCCAGAAAAAGCGTTGTGTAAATGGTAGGAATTGCAATAATGGCAAGGACGACTACCAACATCATCTTATTGCTTAAAAGCTTTTTCCATTCTCGCCTGAGCATTCTTTTATCTCCTTTCTTATTATAGACTCAACATAGTTTAATAGATATTATGTTGATTATTTTTTCAAGTTGCATTATACTAAAGGAGATATGAAGTGGCAACCGTTAATAGACCTATACTCCGTCTATTAATAGACACATTTTATCTTTATATCTATATTTTATATTTTTTTAAGATTCTACAGAAAGAGGGGGATTTACCATGGCAGAGAAAACCGATCGCCGTGTAAGAAAAACAAAAAATCAGCTGAAACTGGGGCTGGCAAAGCTCCTTCAGCAAAAAAGCATTAAAGAGATTACTGTAAAAGAACTGGTAAACGAAGTGGACATTAACCGCTCTACTTTTTATCTGCATTATACAGACATCTATGATTTGCTCCATTCCATAGAAGACGAACTGACCAGAAAAATCCGTGACGCCATTCACGCCCACCCGGTAAGCCCTTTTAACGAAGACAGCCTGCCCTTTGTGGAAGACATCTTTCGGATTGTGGCCGAAAATAAGGACATCTGCAATGCTCTTTTCGGTACAAACGGAGATATTGCCTTTATACACAGAATGGAAAATCTGATTTCCGTACACAGTCTTGATGTACTGAAATCAACCTTCCCAAATAATATGGAAACCCTGAAATATTCCTATGCTTTCTGCCTTACCGGCTGTGTTGGCTTAATCAAAGCCTGGCTTAATTCCGATGCTGACCAATCACCTCAGGAAATGGCCCGAATTGCTTTTAAACTCATTATTCATGCAATCGAAGCCTTCACTCCACAAACACCGGCTGAGTAAAGTCTGGTGCAACATAACTTAAAAGCAGAACTGCCGCATAAAGTTCTCTTTTGCCTTTCATGCGACAGTTCTGCTTTTTTTATTTTTCCTCTTTTTCCCCGGTCATTTTCGCTGCCAGCTTTTTCTTAATACTGTTCATCCCCTGATAGGTATCTGCCAGGCTCTGCTGGGTCTTATTGATTGCATTGACATACTCTGCAATCTTATACTGCACTTCTGAAACTGCATTGTGAACCGCTTCATAATCTGCCTGAGAACCAATTTGACGCTCTGCTTCCTTCCATTTTTCCCGCAGAGTCTGATTTTCTCCTCTCAGACGGAGAATTTCTCTTGCCAGCTTATCCTTTAATACACATTTCTCATTATCGGTGCGGACATATTCTTCGTAGGCGCTCTTCCACTTGGTTTCCATCTTATCCAGTTCTTCCTGCAGCCTCTCATTCTCCCCTTCCAGCCTCTGCAGCTTACGGCTCTGTTCCTCAGCCAACTGAGAACTGTTTGTCTCCTCCTGCCGTAAAAGCGCCTCCAGTTCCCGGATTCTCGCCTGATAACCTGCGGCTTCCTCTTCCCTTTCCTTTTTCATGCGGAAAATTTCCTCGTTTGTATTTTCCACATATTCAATCACATCATCTTTCCTGTAGCCCCCTACTGAACTACGAAAATTTGGTTCCTGTTCCATGTCGTTCTCCCCTTTGTCCTTCATTATCTAAACTATAAATTCTCCCCCTGACTTCCCTGGTCATAACCCGGATTCTGCTTCTGCAGCCAGTCATTTCGCAATACTGCATAGAGTTCTGCTTCTGTTGCATGGTAATACGGAACAGACCAGAAAATCCCCACGATTCCGCAAGTGCAGGCAGCCAGCAAATACCAGCCAATAAAAGAAAGCTGCAGTACAAAAGCATCAAATTTTTGATTCATCATCAACTGCCTGGAAATCGCGAAAGCGTCTGCCTGGTTAATATCCGGCTGCTCTGCCAGAATATAGGGAACCATCATATATTCATATGCCTTGATAATTCCCGGGATGATAAGCAGCAACGTCCAGAGAAAAATCTTCAATCCCATAAGAAACATAACCCATACCACATTTCCGTAGTGGGAGCCCTGGAACCCAAACAAGAGTTTTGACGCCGGAGCACTATAATCCCTGTTTTCTACAAAGAAACGGCAGCCGCCCACTGCGAAAACATTCCACACCAGAATTTCCACCAACAAGGCAATCAGACTGATGCTGATTACTGCACCCCATTGGATATAGTATTGGTCGGTCTGCCTCTGCTGTACTATACTTACAGCGCCTGAAAGCAGCGACAAAATCACACCTACAAGAACACATGTGCCATAATTTCTTTTGAAAGCTGCTTTTGCATCTATTTTCAGCTGTGCCCTGTTCCAATTCGGTCCGTATTCCATACGTTCTCCTCCTTCTCCATTTTCTCACCTAAAACGCGCTTGCAAATCCGTCTTACTGTCAGAAAATTTAGTTTTTCTACTTTTTTATTATTATAGTACTACAGATTCTATAAAATTTCCACAATATTTACTTTGAAAAAACATAAATATTTTTCCAAAAAAGTGTTGACATTTCGTTATACTTCCCTTATAATAGTTTTTGTTGCTGAGGAAAACAGTTAACAAATGTGCGTTTAGCTCAGCTGGATAGAGCGTTTGGCTACGGACCAAAAGGTCGGGGGTTCGAATCCTCTAACGCACGTAAAACCTTATGTCGTAAGACATAAGGTTTTTTTCATTATACAACAAAACATTCTACCGTGAAAGGAGTTTTTATATGTTTACTTCATCTCAGTTAAAGCAGCAACTTTCTTCTATCAACCGAAAAAGCTATCCTGCTTACAAAACCCTAAAGGGGGTTTATGATTTCAGAGATTATCAGCTATCCATTGACCATGTGCAGGGCGACCCATTCGCTTCCCCTTCCCACATCAGTATCCGCATTCCCCAAAGCCGCGCCGGGTTTCCGGACTTCTGCTTTGCCTCTGCAGAAACCCGCATTGCTCTCCAGGATTATCTTCTGCGCAGATTCGAGGAGCAAATTGCCGGCTATAGCTTTAAGGCCAAAGGTTCGGGAAAAAGCGGTCTGATTTCCACCACTCACTGCGGTCAGGAAATCTTAGACCGCACAGCCTGCCAGATTTCCTCAAAAGAACTGGTTGTTCGCTTTACAGTAGGTTTTCCTGCCAATGGAAGAACCATCAACGCCTTTGAACTGGAGAAAATCTTTTTTGAGTTTCTTCCGGTATGTGTACAAAAATCCCTGTATTACAAAAATCTGAACAAAAAATCCGTCGAAGAGGTAATTTTTCTGGCAGAAGACCAGAGTTTTATCCGCAAAGAACTGGCAAAGCAGAATCTTGCGGCCTTTGTTGCCAACGGATCCGTGCTCCCGAGGCAAAGCGGCGTTTCTCAGAAACCCATGAAAAACAGCGTTCCTTTTGTCTCCCCTCTCTCTTTGCAGGTAGAAATGCACCTTCCCCATAAGGGAATTCTGGCCGGTATGGGCATTCCAAAAGGTATTACTCTCATTGCCGGAGGCGGATACCACGGGAAATCCACTCTGCTGGATGCCCTGGAAACAGGAGTTTACAATCACATCGCCGGAGATGGCAGAGAGTACGTTATCACTGATGACACAGCTCTGAAACTTCGTTCTGAAGACGGAAGGTTTATCAAAGATGTGGACATTTCCCTTTTCATCAACGACCTGCCAAACAAAAAGGACACCCACTGCTTCTCCACCTTAGACGCCAGCGGCAGCACCTCCCAGGCGGCAGGTATTGTGGAAGGCATAGAGGCCGGTACAAAACTGCTGCTTCTGGATGAGGATACCTCTGCCACCAACTTTATGGTCCGGGATACCTTTATGCAGCAGGTTATCAGCCGGGAAAAAGAGCCTATTACGCCGTTTCTGGAACGGGCGCGGGATTTATACGGAGAATGCGGTATCTCCACCATTCTGGTCGCCGGAAGCTCCGGGGCTTTCTTCCACATTGCGGATACGATTATCCAGATGGACAATTACCAGGTTTTGGACATCACCCAAAAAGTCAAAAGCCTGTGCACAGACTATCCCCTTCCCCCTGCTTCCGTCCCGGCCTTTTCCATGCCGAATTTCAAAAGGGTAATGACTGCCCCTGCAGTCAAAAGAGATTCTTATAAAGAGTTGAAGCTGAAAACACACGGAAGGGATTCCTTTTCTATAGGAAAAGAAACGGTGGATTTGCGCTATATCGAGCAGCTTGCAGATTCTGAACAGACCGCTGCACTGGCACAACTGCTGAAATACGCCAGAGAACATCTCATTGACAACAGGAAAACTGTTTCCCAGGTTATCCGTCTTTTAGAGGACAAGCTGGAAAAAGAAGGACTGGCGGGAATTTGCAGCAGTTCCTACACCCCCTGCGGACTGGCTATGCCCAGACGACAGGAAATCTTCTCCTGCTTCAACCGGTATCGGAGATAACAGAAAAAGCTGCCGCAGGAAGCAAAATCAGGAAGATTGGTATCTTTTTGATATGCTTTCCTGCGGCAGCCTCTTTTTAACCTTTGACTGCTCCCAGGGCAATTCCTTTTGTAAAATACTTCTGCAAAAACGGATACAGACACAAGATTGGCAGCATGGCCACAAAGGCAATAGCCATTCTTACAGACGCTGACGGAATATCTGCAATCGCCGTTGTCGATGCGCCAGACGCATTCTGCGTCAGTGCAGTAAGGTCTGTAATCATTTTATTCAACAAATTCTGAATTCCATACAGCTGTGTATCTCTGACATAATACAACCCGTTAGTCCAGTCATTCCAGTATCCCAGTCCGGAAAGAAGTCCCATGGCAACAAGAATCGGTTTTCCCAACGGAAGGACTATTTTTCTGAAAATCTGAAACTGGCTTGCACCGTCAATCTGCGCTGCCTCGAATAAGGCGTCCGGTATACTGTTAGAAAAGAAGGTGCGAATCAGCATTACATTCATGGCACTCATTAAAAATCCCGGTACAATATAGGCCAGCAGGGTATTATTAATATGGAAAATACCTGTGTACATAAGGTAAGTAGGTACCAGACCCCCATTGAACAGCATGGTGAAGAAGATATAAAAGCTGAGAATCTTTCTTCCCGGTAAATTCTTTAAAGACAGCGGATAGGCCAGAAGCGCTGACATAGCCAAATTTATTGTTGTTCCTACTATTGTTACAAAAATGGTAATTCCATATGCCCTGAATACATTTGCTGCATTATCCACAATAAACTGATATGCATCTAAACTGAATTCTTTCGGAAAAAAGGAATATCCGTCTCTCACCAAAGCTGTTTCAGAAGTTATGGAGGACATAAACAGCAGAATGAAAGGAAGCACAATACAAATCGTCACAAAAATCATTACCGTATGTGCCAGTATTTCAAATCTTTTTGCACTTTTACTCTGAACCATAATTTCCCTCCTAAAACATTGCATTCTCAGGGCTAAACTTTTTCACCAGAAGATTTGCCCCCATGACACAGATAAATCCTACAATAGACTGATAAAATCCTGCTGCTGACGCCATTCCGATATTACCGGACTGCAGAAGCGCTCTGTATACATAAGTATCAATTACATTTGTCGCATTATAAAGCTGTCCTGAATTCTGTGTCACCTGATAAAACAGTCCGAAATCCGAATAGAAAATTCTTCCTATGTTTAAAAGTGTCAGTGTAATAATAGACGGCATAATGGACGGCAGCGTAATATACCGAATCTGCTTCCACTTTGATGCTCCGTCCAGTTCCGCCGCTTCATAGAAAGACGGGTCAATGCCGGATATACTGGAAATATAAATCAAACAGCCGTAGCCTACACCTTTCCAGGTATTTACTATCACTAATATCACCGGCCAATACTTTGGCTCTGTATACCAGGAAATCGCCTCTTTTCCCAGCAGAGGAAGAATCGTCTTATTCAGCATACCATTTTCTCCGCTGAAAAACGCAAATGTGATATAGCTGACAATCACGATAGACATTAAAAACGGCAGTAAAATTGCACTCTGATAAATCGTTTTGCATTTTTTGTTTTTAATATCACAGATAAAAATTGCAAATGCTACCCCAAGTACCAGATTAATGACAATAAATGCAAGATTATACAGCAGCGTGTTTCTGGTAATTGTCCATGCATCCTGAAACAAGTATGTAAAATTACTGAGTCCTGCCCATGGACTTCTGAAAATACCGTCCACCACATTATAATTCTTAAATGCTACAACCAGTCCTGCCATTGGCATATAGTTATTTATGAAAAGATATATAAGCCCAGGCAGCATCATTAAATACAGCGGCGCCCATTTTTTCAGCTTTGCTTTTTTCATCATTCATCTCTCTCTTCTATTCCTTATTCTCTGCTAACCATTTATCCAACTGCTCCTGTTTTGTCTGAATCACCTTATCAATTCCTGCTTTTTCCAGTTCATCCAGGAACTTTGGAAGAACTTCGTCCGGATTTACAGAACCAGAACCCAGTGCTGCCGCATACTGTGCTTTTACATTTGTCAAAGCCGCCAGTTCATTTGCCACGCCTGTGGAATCATAAGTGAAACCAAAAG
>DXFK01000106.1 GCA_019114495.1 Candidatus Blautia stercoravium | reverse complement strand
GCTCACTTTTTTATGCTCGTGCAGGCTGTTCAGCCTGTACTGTTTTAGGTTTATAGATAAGCTGAAAACAGCAGAGATACAATGCAAATGCGGCAACTACATCCAGCACGGTATGCTGTTTTAAAAATACGGTTGCAAGAATAATTAGAACACTCAGAATACCTGTGCCTGCCAGAAGAACCTTATGACTGTGGAATTTCGGATGACGGAAAATAGCCACGCAGCAGGCTATGGTGTTAAATACATGAATACTTGGCAGAATATTGGTAGGTGTATCCAGCCGATACAAGTGCTGTACCATCTGAATAAAAATACTGTCGCCTGTCAGGTGGGGACGTAAATCCTGTCCATTGGGAAATAGGATAGAAATTACAATAAAAAGTGTCATACCAATTCCCAATGTAAGAACCAGCTGCCAGTATTCTTTTCTATTTTGATTGATAAAAGCAAAATAAAATACCGTTAGTGCAATATAGGCGAACCATAAAAAATAAGGAACCACGAAATATTCACAGAAGGGGATATAGTCATCTATCTTCATATGAATAATAGTGACCGGTACTTTGCGCTGTTCCACATATTGGAAAGCCAGCATATACAAAATTCCATAAATGGGAAGTATCCAAGTATGTTGATATCTTTTCAGGAATTTCACAGTTTCACACCTCTCACGTAGTATTCAGAATACCGTCTTTTTATAAATCTCATTATAACACAGAGCAAATCCGATAACAATGCAGTTTATAGTTGTTTTATAAATATTACACACTATGTTCATTTGTTGGTACAAAACTGTCAAAAATGACAGAATCGAATTTTTTTACAGAAGTTTCCAGTACTTGTTCTGAGCGGATTGTCCAGGCAAAAGTAGGCGTATGCCAGAGACATTTATTCAGCAAAAAGCTGACATTCTGGGTATCTTTGTAGCAGTAGGCGATGAAATCCGGCCTTCCGATAAAGTTTAAAAGCAGATATTTTACCAGAAAACAGAGGATATAACCGCCTTCAGCTACCGGCCGGGTCAGGTTGGCAGAGAGCTGACCCCGGATGACATCTTTTCGGTGCTTTTTATACCAGCCCAGAGCCAGAGGATTGAAGGATTCAATGCAGTAATCTCCATTGTACTGCTGTAGGAGACGGTCTGCAAGCACACAGGTTTCCGTGCGTATAGTCGGCAGTTTTATCTCTATCAGAAGGGGAACTTTTCCCTTTACCAGCTTTAAAACATCCTCAAAAAGGGGAATTTTTTCTTCCGTATGCATGAGAGAAAACTTCTGCAGCTCTTCGTAGGTCATCTCACAGACAGGAAGGTCAATGCCGCACATCCTGGTCAGGGTATGGTCATGAAACACAACTACCTGCTTATCTTTTGTCAGCTGAATATCCAGTTCGATACCATATCCATGCTGGATCGCATTTGCAAAAGCGGCCATGGAATTTTCAGGAATGGACTGATCAGGGGTGAAGAGTCCCCGGTGTGCAAACAGGTAGTGGAGAAATTTTTTTGCCTCTTTTTTTCTGGAAAAGCGGGGCATAATACAGTAAAAATAAAGGCAGAAAAGGAAAGCTGCAATACACACAGTAAGTAACAGTATTTTCATAGGTATCCCTCCTTGTTTATCGAAGAATCACATGTATCTGTTTACCGGAAAAACGAAGCAGCAGGCGGTCTGTTTCTCCCATAGATTCCCCGTCACAGTGGACGGGAAGAGGAGCACGGCTGTGAATTTCCAGACTGTCGCAGCGGTAGGTTTTCACGCCGGAAAACCAGGTGTGTTTGCCGAAAAAAGCGGTGGGAAACAAAGCCAGGATTTTGCATTTCCCAAGTTCTCCGGCGAGACAGATGTCCAGTTTTCTGTCGTTGAATTGCGCGTCGGGACAGAATTTTACGCCGCCGCCCTCATATTTGGTATTCATGCCTGCAATGAAGAAAAAACGGGAAAAGTGCAGGACTTTGTCTTTGTCCAGACGCATAGAAACAGCACAGGGACGGTATTGAATCAGAAGCTTCAGAGCGATGAGAACATAGGTCAATTTTCCCAAACGTAGTTTATTCATGGCCTTTTTCAACGGAGAAATCATGACCTTGCGGCAGATATCCGCATCATAGCCAATGCCGCTGCTTACCAGGAAATAACGGGAAGTTTCTTTGGAGACCGCCATTCCAATATCTGTCAAAGTACACGCTTTCGGAGAAAGAATAGCCTCTACGCAGGCAGAAACTTCAGTGGGAAGTCTGAGACCTCTTGCAAAATCATTTCCGGAGCCAGTAGGAATATAGCCCAGGGTGATATGGGAAAAATCCTTTTTCATCAGTCCGTTTATCACTTCATTCAGTGTGCCGTCTCCGCCGACTACGGCCAGGGTGCAGGAGGTTCCTGCAACGGAGCTTTGTTCTGCAATATGGGCTGCAATCCGTTCTGCGTGGCCGGTATATTCTGTAAAATAAGTTGTGTATTCCACACCCTTTTCCTGCAGTATGGCGTCGGCTTTTTTCCAGACCTCAAGACCATGCCCGGATCGGGAGTGGGGATTTATAATAAAGTAATACATGTTTTTCTGTACCTGCTTTTCTTTGTCATTTGTTTTCTTTGTTTCGACTCTATTGTAGCAGTTTCGTGGGATTAGGACAAGAAAATTATGAAGAGAACAGGAAAATTAACCCGGAAATTGCTTGCTGTCACAGGGAGAAAATGATATGATAAAAGAAAAAATTTCATTGGGAAAGGCAGGCTGGAATATGAAAAACGAATATGTAACATTTACCATTGGAAAAAAGAAAAATATTGCCTTGATTGCACACGATAACGAAAAACCGAAGCTGATTCAGTGGTGCAAAGACAATTATGATATTTTGAAGCAGCACAATCTTTACGGTACAGGCACTACGTCGAGATTGATTGCAGATAAAGCCGGACTGTGTATTAAAGGATACAACAGTGGTCCTCTGGGCGGTGACCAGCAGATTGGGGCAAAGATAGTAGAAGGTGTCATTGACTTTGTTGTGTTTTTCTCTGACCCGCTGACTGCGCAGCCTCATGACCCGGATGTAAAGGCGCTGATGCGTATTGCCCAGGTGTATGATATCCCTATGGCAGTAAATAAGGCAACGGCAGACTTTATGATAAAATCTGTTTATATGGATTCAGAATATGACCATGAAGTAATTAATTTTAATAAGAATGTGCAGGACAGAGCAGAGTCTATGTAAGGATAAGCAGAATAAATCCCCCTTTCGGTGAAGCGTTTCCGGGAGGGGGATTTATTCTGGTATATGATTTGTTTGCTCATATGCTGAATACAGACCCAGATATGACGAAAATGGCAATAGAATTTTAAAATTCATCTGGAATTTTTAAGAGAACCCTCAAATACTGCGCAAAAATCTTATTGGAAAAAATCCGTAATAGATATTTGCGCAGCAATTTTGCCTTTTCGGTTCAGTAAGAAGCCGGAGAAGCGTCAATCCATGTGCTGTATCCGGCACGGCGAAGGGTGCTCTCCATTTTCACCGCATTGGCAAGATTCCGAAAGGCGCCTACCTGTACTTTATAGACGCCGTCCTGATAAAGCAGAAAGGCGGGGAAGCCTTTATCCTGAAGCCCATACAGCATGTTTTCAGCATTGGCGCGGTTTCTGAATTCTCCGGTCTGCACCCGGTAGTATATGGAATCCGGGGTGGAAGGGGTCTCTACGGTTTCTTCGTTTAAAGTCCCCAGAATGGCAGAGGCGATGGACTGGGCAATTTCATCAAACTGGTTGTCAAAGCGGGTATTGTCCTGGTCTGTATTGATGAAGCCGGTTTCAATGAGCACAGCAGGCATTTTGGTGCGGCGAAGTACCACTAAGCCGGGGCGGGCCGTTACGCCGATTTCCCGAAAGTCCAATTCCCCCAAAGCTCCGTTAATGTTTTCTGCCATATCCAGTTTTTTACCGGATTTGTCATAAACAAGGGTTTCCACACCGCTGTATTGATTCGGCTCCGAACTGGAATTCCTGTGAAAAGAAATGAAAAAATCAGCCCCTGATTTATTTGCAAGCGTAGCTTTTTCAAAGGGGGTCTGGTAGACATCTGTGGTTCGGGTGTATTCTACGTCAATTCCATTTTCTGAAAGAATCTCGCCTACTGCAAGAGCCAGGCGTAGATTATCGTCTTTTTCCTGTCTGCCGTTGTAGGTGGCGCCAAAATCGGCACCCCCATGACCGGCGTCAATCATCACCTTATAAGCCATAATTCACCTCATGAAATGCAGAACTTAAAACACTCTCTATTCAACATATGCAGAAGGGAGAGGAAAAGTCACAGACAAGTGAGATTTCTTGAAAACAAGTATGAAATTCGCTATACTGAATGAAAACGAAGCGGTGCAGGAACTTTGTGCAAAAGAAAAGGGAGAAGAATATGAAGAGAAGGATAACTGCTGTTTTGTTGAGCAGTATTTTGCTGCTTACATCCTGCTCCTTAAATGAAGCAGAGCGGGGAAAATTGGTAAAAGAAGATCAGGAACAAGAAAAAAATGTAGAATTAACACTCTTTTATTCAGGAGAAAATACGAACTGGATTGCTGCAATCCAGGAATTGTGCGA
>DXFK01000105.1 GCA_019114495.1 Candidatus Blautia stercoravium | reverse complement strand
GTACGGCTGCTGTCCAGATAAGACCTGCCACCTGTCCAAAACTCTTCATATCGAAGGGACGCATAAGGATAGCCAGAGGAATTACCAGCCAGAGGGTTCTCGTATCTGTGTGTTTCTTTTTGAGCACACCGTTTGCGCAAGCCAGGGCAATTCCCGCTGTGAGGAATCCGAAAGTAACATCCCGGAAAATACCGGACTGAAATTCTGCCTTCACAATCAAATTGCCAAAGATTTCGCCTGCACCGAAAAATTCTCTGCCAATGGCAAACAGTATCCAGAATCCCCAGCACACTGCGGATTCCCACAACAATTCTCCATACTCTGCATCTGTATTCTCTGAAAGCACATGCTTTGCGGCAAACAGTCCCAGAATCAGGGTCATAAGCCAGGTTTCCCATTCCATTTCCAGACCAAGAGCCGAAAAGCCCAGCAAAAAGGCACTGGAACTAATTGCTGCTGTCCCCACGCACACGCAGCCAATGAGACTCCAGCTGGGAATCCGGGATTCCAACAGATTTTTCAACACTTCTGCAAATACAACTACCAGTATAACCAGAACACCCGCTGTAAACGCTTCCTTCATGCCAGCGGAAAACAGTACCATACCCAGGGCAAAGGCTTCCGCCGGATATTTTATTTTCATCAAATCCTGTCCTCCACTTTCTATTTTACTGACTGCAGAAATTCATAAGCATCATTGATACCTTCCACTGCTGCGGTAGAGGAAATGGTTGCTCCTGCTACTGCGTCCACCTGTGTGCCATTCTGCGGTTCCTGTGTCTCAGTTTCTACGCCTGCTGCCTGATTCAGACACTGATCTGCCAGACTTACAAAGCCGCCTACTGCAATGCTGACGCCGGATACTGCGTCTGTCTTGCCCTGCTCATTCACATTTAAAAAGCTAAGGGACTGATTTTCAATAAGGGCAGCGGACAATGCTTCTGCCTGTTCTTTCCAGGTAAGTCCATCCTCTGTCATAACGTATTCTCCGTTTTGGGAAAGCACACTCTTCTTACTGCCGTCCTCTCCTACGGATTCCCAGTTCACGGCTGTGATTTTTCCGTCTTTTACCGTCATGGTTACCTGGTCTGTAAATCCATTGTTGTCCGGCCCGTCTGCTTTTGCCTCATAATCTCCGTCTGCCAGTGTCATACCTTCCAGAGAAATCTCCTCTTTTTCCTCCAGACTCATACCAGGCAGATATACTGGGGCTTCTGCACCTTCAAACTGTGACAAAAATTCAGATTCTGCAATTTTTGCTCCCAGATTTTCTGTTTCTTTCTGCTCGGTCACTTCCACCTTTGTAATTTTCTTTCCTTCTTTATCAAAGGAAACGTTCATGAAAATATCTCCGCCGTATCCCTTTGTCTTTACAGATACCAGATAGCCGTCTTTTGTTTTAGACGCGCTTTCAATGTTTTCTGCTCCCTTGGTATCCAGTTCTTCGGTAATCTTTGCTTCAGCACTCTCGCCTTCGGTGTCCTGCGCCAGAGCCTTGGAGCCCAGAATCACACCGAAAGAAAGTGCTGTCACAACTGCCAGTGCCAGAATTCCTCTTATATTTTTATTTTTCATCTCTCTTCCTCCGTTAAGCCTTGATTTTCCTGATGCCGTATACATGTTTTTTATAGAGCAGGGACAACATTCCCGCCATACAGTTTGCTGTTAAAATACCGAAACAGATCCCCTCCGGGTACACGCTGAAAATTCGTATAGCAGCCGTAATCACACCGGCTATGGCTGCATAAAGCAGCTTTCCCCTTCTGGATACAAATACATAATCTGTCAGCATATAGCAGCCGCCCATAATCAGCCCGCCGCCAAAGAGATTCAGCAAAATATCTCCTGTAAAAAGACCTTCCGGTCCGAATATAAAAGTCAGTACCGTTACGGTAGCAATATAAGTAAAGGCTGCTTCTGCGTTCACCACGCCCTTATAGCACAGATAGCCGAAGCCCACTAAAAGCAGCAGCTTGCTGGTTTCGCCCATAGCCCCCGGCATTTCCCCCAGAAACATCTGCAAATAACTGTATTCCGGGGTATTTCCGCCTTTTACACTGCCCAATACGGTTGCTGCGGAAACCGTGTCCACTGAAACTGTCTTCGGTACCACATACTCCATGACTGCCTGAGGCCATGCCACCATAACCAGCAGTCTTCCCATAAGCGCCGGGTTTACGAAGTTATTGCCCAGTCCGCCAAACATCTGCTTCACAAGCAGAATACTGAAAACATCTGCTGCCACCAACACCCATACCGGTACGGTTACAGGCATATTAAACACCAGCAAAAGTCCGGTTACCACAGCACTGAAATCTCCCGCTGTCACTGGTTTTTTCGCCAATTTCTGCCAGATATACTCGGTCAATACACAGACCGCCACGGAAAGCCCCGCCAGATACAGCGCACGGATTCCGAAGTAGTAAATCGCTCCTAAAAGTGCAGGTACCAGAGAAATGGCTACATCCATCATGACTGCCCTAGTGGTTTTCTCTGCCCGGATGTGAGGTCCGTTTATCACTCTTGCTTCACTCATGCTTTCTGCACCGCCCTTTCTCTCATTCTCTGCTTCACCATATCTCTTGCCATTCTGGTGCTGACAGAAAGTTCTCTTTTTGCCGGGCAGGTATAAGAACAGCAGCCACAGGCAATACACTCACTGGCATACAGACTTTCACACAAATCATAGTCCTCTTCACGAAAAGCAAAATCAATGGCATAGGGAGTCAGCCCTGCCGGACACACGTTTTCACAGCCACAGCAGCGCATACAGGGAGATTCCTCCTGCCGGCTGTCCGGAAGCACCAGAATACCGCAGGTATTCTTTGTCACATAAAAAAGTTCCTCTTCTCCCGTCCAGTCTGATGCCACACAAGGACCTGTCATAGGACCTCCGGCAATGATTCTGTTTTTCTCCACGGTGACACCGCCGCAAAGAGCCAGCAGTTCCTTTGCGGAAGTGCCTAAGGGAACCAAATAGTTTCCCGGCTCTTTCACACACCCGGTAACAGTGACAATTCTCTGAATCAGCGGCATACCTCCCAGTACCATATCTGCAGCGGCTTTTGCTGTTCCCACATTGGAAACGATCACGCCTACATCTGCCGGCAGTCCTCCCTGGGGTACTTCTCGTCCCAGAACCGCCTGTATGAGCTGACGCTCACCACCCTGGGGATATTTTGCCGGAAGTTCTCTGATTTCCAGTTTTTTGGTTTCCTCTGTCTCTCCGTTCTGTTTTGCAGCTTCTAAAATTCTACGAAGGCTGCTGATGGCCTCCGGCTTATTATCTTCAATGCAAAGATATGCCTTCCTGGCCCCTGACGCCTTTAAAAGCAGACAGATACCATTTAAAATCCCATATCCCTGCTCTAACATCAATCGGTAATCACAGGTCAGAAAAGGTTCGCACTCTGCACCGTTTATCAAAAGACTGTCAATGGATTTATCCGTTTCATATTTTTTATGAGTTGGAAATCCGGCGCCTCCCATACCGGTAAGACCGCCGTCCCGAATCCCTGCCAAAATCACCTCTTTGGAATATGCTTCCAGGCTTACCATTTCTGTCTCATACTTTTGGGCTTCTCTCCTGTTTTCCCCTTCATTTTTTATTATGCAGCTCAAAACCATACGGTTTTGCTGACGGATTTCTTTCACGTCCAATACCTCTCCGCTGACACTTGCGTGAAGAGGTGCTGCCATAAATGCCTCCGGCTTTCCAATCTGACTTCCTTTGATAACTTTATCCCCTGGCTTTACCAGCAGAGTGCATTTGCCTCCAAAGGACTGTTGTGTCAAAATGGTTACTGTCTCAGGCCAGTATTCACGGACAGGCAGATTCATGGTCATGGCTTTGTCATAACCGTCTGTGGGGTGAATTCCTCCGGTGAATCCGCTTTTCTTGTTTTTCCACATGTTCTGTCTTCCTCCAGTTGCTTCATTTGTTAAATAATTGACATGCTCTGATAAGATAACATATTAGAGAGATTTTGACAAGATTATTTTTCTATCCATTTATTGTATATTCTACTTATTTATGGTAATTCCTGCTCTTAAAATGCGAAACAGGCGTTCTGCAGCATCTGCATATAGAATTTCCGCATGTTTCAAGGCTTCTTCAAGACAAATGGGACTGTTTTGCGTTGTCATAATACTGTCAATTCCACAATCATAAACCGCCTCTGCTCCTTCTCCCATGGCCCCTGCAAGTGCAAGCACCGGAATTCCTTTTTTCTTCGCACAGGCCCCTATTCCATCCACCACCTTTCCGCAGACAGACTGACCGTCAATCCTGCCCTCTCCGGTAATAATCAAATCTGCGTCCGCAATAATATTTTCAAAGTCCACCATCTCTAATATCGTCTGGATTCCTGACTGCAGCCTGGCATTGCAGAAAGCCAGCAGGGCTGCGCCCATCCCCCCTGCTGCACCGGCGCCCGGAATTTCAGAAACTTTTCGTCCGCAAAGTTCTTCTATTTTTTCAGCATAATGTACCATTCCTCTTTCCAAAGTTTCCAAATCCCTATCTGACGCACCTTTTTGTGGACCGAAAACATAGGTCGCACCCTGGCTTCCCAAAAGAGGATTCGTTACGTCACACATGACATAAAAAGAAGCATTTCTCATTTCAGACATCATACCGCTGCAGTCTATTTTTTCTATGTTTTCCAGCGTCTCTCCAACGGGTATAAACGTTTCTCCGTCTTTGTTATAAAACTCCGCTCCCAGTGCAGCCAGCATACCTGCACCACCGTCATTTGTCGCACTTCCGCCAATGGAAACCGTGATTTCCCGGTATCCCGCTTCCAAGACATTGCGGATAACTTCTCCTGTACCATAGGAAGTAGCTTTTCCTGCGTTTCTGGATTTATAGGGAATCCGAGTAATACCTGAGGCCTGCGCCATTTCAATGAAAACCCGGTTTTCATCTAAAATCAGATATTCTGCCTCTACATATGCCCCTAAGGGCCCTGTTACCCGGCATTTTTTCAGTTTCCCTCCTGCCGTATTCCATACTGCCCTCATAGTGCCTTCTCCTCCGTCTGCTATGGGAACTCCCACGGTTTCTGCTTCCGGAAAAATTTCTTCTGCCTTTTCTTTTAAAATACTGATCTGCTGTTCCGATGACAGGGTTTCCTTAAAAGAATCAGGTGCAAATACAAATTTCATGATATGTTCTCCTCTCTGTTTTCTACTTGCTTTTCTCTTTTAAAGAGCCAATAATACTTTTGTTCTATCATATTACTATTTTAACAGGAAAATCAACCATGACCCGGATTGCTGCAAAGCTAGACTTCATTCCGGCGCGCCCGGAAGTCAAAATAATATGCCGGGTCTCTAACCGACTGAGCTAAAGATCCCGAATTTGGGTATGAAAAAACCCCCGTAAACAAACCATTTACGGGGGTAAAACTCAATTAAGCTAATTTGGATTTAGCAAGTTCTGCTAAAGAAGCAAATCCCTGAGCGTCGTTGATAGCCATGTCTGCTAATACTTTTCTGTTCAGGTCAACATTTGCTAATTTTAATCCATACATAAATTTGCTGTAGGATAAGCCGTTCATTCTTGCAGCAGCGTTGATACGAGCAATCCATAACTGTCTGAACTGACGTTTTCTCTGTTTTCTGCCTGCGTAAGAACTTGTTAAAGCTCTCATAACAGACTGTTTTGCTACTCTGTACTGTTTGGAACGGGCTCCTCTATAACCTTTAGCCAGTTTTAATACTCTATTGTGTTTTTTCTTAGCGTTTAATCCGCCTTTAATTCTTGCCATTCTTAATTTCCTCCTATATTAAACACACTTACACACAAACGATTAGATGTAAGGTAAGATTTTCTTCATGTTCTTTACATTAGTTGCATCTGTGATAGCTGCTTTTCTGAGATTTCTTTTTCTCTTCTGAGATTTCTTTGTTAAGATATGGCTCTTGTAAGCTTTATTTCTTTTTAATTTTCCTGTACCTGTTGATTTGAAGCGCTTTGCGGCTGCTTTCGTTGTTTTCATTTTTGGCATGTTTATGTCCTCCTTAAACTCTTTTTCTTATTAACGTTTTTCTGTCAAAAACATAGTCATGCTTCTGCCTTCTACCTTTGGTGTTTTTTCCACAACGGCAATGTCAGACAGAACCTGCGCAAACTCTTCTAAAATGTGTTTGCTGCTTTGCATATGTGCCATTTCTCTCCCCCGGAAACGCAGAGTAACTTTTACCTTATTTCCCTTGGTCAGGAATTTTCTGGCATTATTGACTTTCGTGTTCAAATCGTTCTCCTCAATATTAGGGGATAAACGCACTTCTTTGATTTCTATGGTTTTCTGTTTCTTCTTAGCTTCTTTTTCTTTTCTCGCTAATTCGTACTTATACTTGCCATAATCGATAATTTTACAAACCGGCGGCTTTGCTGTAGGAGCAATTTTAACAAGGTCCAAGCCTGCTTCCATGGCATGTTTCTGCGCATCTCTTGCGGACATAATGCCCATCTGTTCTCCGTCTGCGCCGATGAGACGTACCTCTCTGTCTCTGATTTGTTCGTTAATCATTAAATCGCTAATAGTAGTGCACCTCCATAATATTGATAAACCACATGTTTTGAACTTATTTTAAAGAAAGAATAAGAATCTACAGAGCAGTTTCCTGCGCCTTCCTGCCATTACAGAAAGATATAAAAAAAGTGACTAATCTGCAATCTCTGCATACTACCCACTGATTATCCGCATAAGAAAACGCTGTGCGCCTCATTATCTTCATATAAACCGTAGTCACTTACTCGTGCTAGGGTGAGAGTGGATACTCTGCTTTCTTTTTCTTCTTCAGACTTATGTACTATAACACAATGAGTAAAAGGAAGTCAAGTATTTTTTTACCTTATTTATCTCCTCCATAAAAACTTGTTGCTGTTCACTCGTATCTCGTAAACAGTAAC
>DXFK01000104.1 GCA_019114495.1 Candidatus Blautia stercoravium | reverse complement strand
AGAAGGAAATTTCAGAAAATCTTCATATCAGTGCGCCTACGGTGGCAGTTTCTATGAAACGTCTGGAAAAAGGCGGTCTTATAGAGCGGAAAAGTGATGAACAAGACCAGAGAAAAATCCGCATTTATCTGACCGAACGGGGACGAGAACTCATAGAAAAGGCCCAGTGCCAGGTAGAGAAAAGTGAAAAAATCATTTTTAAGGGTTTTTCCGAAAGTGAAAAGTGTCTGATGAAGCGTTTTTTTGACCAGATGCTTGCGAACCTGGAAGCGGAAAATAATTTAGAAGGTGACAGCCAGCAAAGGAGGACTTTATGTTAAAAATGTTTCATTATATGAAGGAACGGTGGCACTTTATTGTCATGATTATCCTTCTTTTATTTGTTCAGGCATTTTGTGATTTATCTCTGCCGGATTACACATCCAAAATTGTCAATGTGGGTATCCAGCAGAAGGGGATTGAAGACGGAGTGCCGGAAACCCTGCGCAAAGAATCCATGGAGCAGGTTTGTCTGTTTATGGATGAAAAAGATGTCAAAAAGGTAAAAGATTTTTATAAAGAAGATGGAGATGTTTACCGGTTAAAAGATGTAACAGAGGAAGAACGGGAAGACTTGAATAAGATCCTGGGGATTCCGGAAATGGTAGTCAGCGGACTTTGGGATGATTCCTCTGCAGAAGTAACCAAGATAAAAGAACAGATGCAGGTGCCAAAGGAGACCAATTTACTGGAACTGTTTTCTCAAATGCCAAAGGAGCAGCTGCAGGCCATGACAAAAGGCATGACAGAGAAGTTTGAAGAAATGCCGGAGTCCATTATCACCCAGAGTTCTGTGCTTTTTGTACAGAGCGAATATGAGGCCCAGGGAAAAGACCTGGATGCCATGCAGACACAGTACATTTTAAGAAGCGGATTGAAAATGCTGGGACTGGCGCTTCTGGCAATGGCAGCAGCAGTTACGGTAACGTTCCTGTCTTCCCAGGCTGCGGCAACACTTGGAAAGAATCTGAGAAATCAGGTATACAGAAAAGTTATTTCCTTTTCTGGTGAGGAACTGAACCATTTTTCTACAGCTTCCCTGATAACCAGAAGCACCAATGATGTGCAGCAGGTACAGCTATTGTTCACACTGCTGTTCCGTATTGTACTGTATGCCCCCATTCTGGGAATCGGCGGTGTGTATAAGGTATTCCAGACCGACGCATCCATGACATGGATTTTAGGACTTGCGGTGGTATTAATTATACTTTTTGTGGGCTTTTTGTTTAAAATTGCCATGCCTAAGTTTACGAAGCTGCAATACCTCATTGACGAATTGAATCTGGTAGCCAGAGAAATTCTTACCGGTGTGTCTGTTATCCGTGCTTTCAGCCGTGAAAAACATGAGGAAGAACGTTTTGAAGATGCCAACGTAAAACTGATGAAAACCAACCTGTTTGTAAACCGCTGCATGACCTTTATGATGCCGGTGATGATGCTTTTGATGAACTGCGTTACAGTATTAATTGTATGGAACGGTTCTCATGCGGTCGATGACGGCACTATGCAGGTAGGTAATATGATGGCGTTTATGCAGTACGCTATGCAGATTATTATGGCATTTCTCATGATAACCATGATGTCCATTATGATTCCGCGTGCAAAGGTATCTGCAACCCGTATAAACGAAGTGCTGGAAACCGAAGTCAGTATTCATGATGCAGAGGAGACACAGGAAGTAAACACTGAATTAAAAGGAGATGTGATCTTTGAGCATGTGGGATTTACTTATCCCGGTGCAGACGGAGCTTCTTTAACCGATATTGATTTCCACGCCAAAAAGGGTGAGACGGTGGCCTTTATCGGAAGCACGGGAAGCGGAAAGAGTACCCTGGTAAATCTGATACCGAGATTCTTTGATGTAACTTCCGGACGGATTCTGGTAGACGGTGTGGACATACGGAAGATAAAACTTCATGACTTGCGGCAGCGCATCGGCTATGTACCTCAAAAGAGTGTGCTTTTCTCGGGAACCATTGATTCCAATATCCGTTATGGAAAGCCGGAAGCCACAGAAACAGAAGTGAAAAAAGCAGCGGAGATTGCCCAGGCCTGGGGATTTATTCAGGATAAAGAAGATGGTATGGATTCTGCCATTGCCCAGGGCGGTTCCAATGTATCCGGCGGTCAGAAACAGCGTCTCTCCATAGCCAGAGCCATTGCCAAAGAACCGGAAATTTATATCTTTGATGACAGTTTTTCAGCTCTGGATTATAAGACGGATGTAGTTTTAAGAAGAGCCTTGAAGAAAGAAACAAAAGACGCCACAACCCTGATAGTAGCCCAGAGAATCAGTACCATTCTCCATGCGGATAAGATTCTGGTTCTGGACGAAGGAAAAGTGGTGGGACAGGGAACACATAAAGAGCTTTTAAAATCCTGTGATGTCTATCGTCAGATTGCTATGTCACAGTTGTCAGAGGAGGAATTGGCAGATGAGTAATGCAAGACCAAGAGGGCCTATGGGCGGACATGGCGGCGGCATGTCTGTGGAAAAGGCAAAAGACTTTAAAACAGCTATGAAAAGACTGCTTTCCTATATGAAACGGTACCGCATACAGCTTATGTTCATGATTGTGTTTGCCATTGGAAGTACTGTTTTCAATATTATCGGACCTAAGGTGCTGGGAAAAGCTACCACAGAGCTGTACAGCGGTCTGGTATCGAAAATCAACGGAGGAAGTGGCATTGATTTCGGAAAAATCGCCGCATTTCTTTTGTGGGCGCTGGGACTGTACGTAGTCAGTGCGCTGTTTTCCCTGATTCAGGGATTTATTATGACGGGAATTTCCAATAACGTTACCTATAATCTGAGAAAAGATATTTCTGGAAAAATCAACAGAATTCCTATGAAATATTTTGAGAGCAGGACCCACGGGGAAATTCTTTCCAGAATTACTAATGATGTGGATACCCTTCAGACCAGTATCAACCAGAGTTTTACCCAGCTTATTACATCGGTGACCACTCTTATCGGTGTGTTCATTATGATGCTTTCCATCAATGTGTGGATGACCCTGGCAGCGCTTTTGATTCTGCCGGTTTCCATGTTGATTATCGGAAATGTTATGAAGCATTCCCAGAAATATTTCCAGGCACAGCAGAAGTATCTGGGTGAGGTTAACGGACAGGTGGAGGAAATCTACAGCGGCCACAACGTGGTAAAGGCATTTAACAAAGAAGAAGACGTTATCCGTACTTTTGAAGAAACCAATGAAAAGCTGTATACTTCCGGCTGGCGTTCTCAGTTTTTCTCCGGTATGATGATGCCGATTATGCAGTTTGTTGGAAATCTGGGATATGTTATGGTAGCGCTTCTGGGTGGTTTTATGGTAATTAGAGGTGATGTAAAGGTGGGAGACATTCAGGCGTTCTTCCAGTATATCCGAAACTTCACCCAGCCCATTCAGCAGATTGCCCAGGTGACGAATATGCTGCAGTCTTCCGCAGCCGCTGCAGAGCGTGTCTTTGAATTTCTGGATGTGGAAGAAGAAGACCAGACTGTGGAAAATCCTGTGGACATCAGCGGTATTGAAGGAAACGTGGCGGCAAACCATGTGGCATTCGGTTATAATCCGGAACAGATGATTATTCACGATTTCAACGGCGTAGTAAAAGCAGGACAGAAGGTGGCTATTGTAGGACCTACAGGAGCAGGAAAAACTACGATGATAAAACTGCTCATGCGGTTCTATGATGTCAATTCAGGGGAGATTCTCATTGACGGACACAATCTGAAAGACTTCAACCGAATGGATTTGCGGGAACTTTTCGGCATGGTACTTCAGGAAACCTGGCTGTTCCACGGTACCATTATGGAAAATATTCGTTACGGAAGACTGGATGCGACGGATGAGGAGGTTATCGCTGCAGCAAAAGCAGCTCATGCCCATCACTTTATTATGTCCCAGCCAGGCGGTTATCAGATGGTATTGAATGAAGAAACAAGCAATATTTCCCAGGGACAGAAGCAGCTGCTCACCATTGCCAGAGCCATTTTGGCAGACAATAAGATTCTGATTCTTGACGAAGCAACTTCTTCTGTGGATACCAGAACCGAAGAACAGATTCAGGCCGCTATGGATAATCTTATGAGGGGCAGAACCAGCTTTGTCATTGCGCACAGACTGTCTACCATTCGTGACGCAGATTTGATTCTGGTTATGAAAGACGGCGATATTATTGAACAGGGAACCCATGAATCCCTGTTGGCAGCCAACGGCTTCTACGCAAACCTGTACAACAGCCAGTTTGAGAAAGCAGAGGCTGTTTAAAGGAACAGTCCCGGCTTTCAGAAGACATGGACAAAGAGATAATATAGTTTTTTTGCTGGGAGAGCATGAGACAAAGAAAAGCTTCCTTTCCCGTGTATAGATATAACGCAGTTTGCGGAAGCGAAAGACTCGTCTGAAATACAGCAGAAGAAACAAAAGACTAGCGGTTATAAAAAGTACCATTGCCAAAAAGAGGATTTTTGTCAGAACAGACAGAAATCCTTTTTGCTGTCTGCGGGAACAGGAGACAGATACAGACTGTAGGAGCCATGGTTGTTTTTACCACACCGGGAATATCCTCCAGCAGAACGTGTCCGCCGCTTAAAATGGCCATCATCACTTTGCGAATCCGGTATTCCATCCCGATAATGGCTTTTTGTACCTCCAGAATTACCTGATAGGCCAGTTGGCCGCAAAGATTGGTAGTATTAGACATTTGTTTCCCCCTCATCTGTAAAAAAAATTCTGAAAAATAGCAATAATTCTTTAAATAATATAAAACGCCAGACATCACAATACACAACCGATTTTTTAACAAAGACTTCAAAAAACACTTAAACGCTTTAAATTGTTAAAATTCTAGTTGACAAATGGGAAAGGCGGTTATATGATAAGACTAGTTTAAATGAAAGGACAGGACGAAATCATGATGCAGAAAGAGGCAGTTTTTAGCGAAAATAAGGATTCTTATTACGTTTACCTGGGCTATTTTAACAGCGCAGGCTGCTTTCGCTGCAAAAGATTCTGATTCCTTTCACACAGGAAAAGAGAAAACAGCGGTGTTTGCAGCAGCAGGCATCGCTTTTTTTATGAAAACAGGAGGACACAGCATGATTGTAGTATTAAAAAAAGGGGCGGACGAAAAGAAAGTAGACGCTTTAAAACAGGAACTTACCCATATGGGATTGCAGCTTCATTTGTCAGACGGGGTGAACACTTCCCTGATTGGTCTGGTAGGAGACACAACAGAAGTAGATGCCGAGTGGCTGTCTGCCCTGGACGTGGTAGAGTCTGTAAAGCGAATCAAAGAACCGTATAAAAAAGCCAACAAAGATATGCACCCCAAGGATACAGTGGTAGACATTGCAGGCAGAAAAATCGGCGGCGGATTTTTCCAGGTAATCGCAGGTCCCTGTTCTGTAGAAACCAGAGAACAGATGACAGAAGTGGCCTTAGATGTGAAAAAAGCGGGAGCAGGTCTATTAAGAGGCGGTGCTTTTAAGCCCAGAACTTCCCCCTACTCTTTCCAGGGGCTGGGCGACGAAGGATTAAAAATGCTGTTAGAGGCAAAGAAAGCTACAGGACTTCCCATTGTGACAGAAATTATGAGCACCGACCATCTGCCTCTTTTTGATGAGGTGGATGTGATTCAGGTAGGCGCCAGAAATATGCAGAATTTCCAGCTTTTAAAGGAACTGGGCAAGGTGGATAAGCCGATTTTGCTGAAAAGAGGAATGGCCAACACTTTGGAAGAACTTTTAATGAGCGCGGAATACATTATGGCAGGGGGCAATGAAAAGGTCATTCTCTGCGAAAGAGGTATCCGTACCTTTGAGAATTCTATGAGAAACACTTTGGATATTTCCGCTATTCCCATGCTGAAATCAAAAACCCATCTGCCGGTAATCGTAGACCCCAGCCATGCGGCAGGACTGCGCTTTATGGTGGAACCGCTTACTATGGCCGCCATTGCAGCAGGAGCAGACGGTGTGATGATAGAAGTGCACAACAACCCGGAGAAGGCTCTGTGCGACGGCAAGCAGTCTTTAACTCCTCAGGCTTTTTCTGATTTAATGGGCAAGGTCAGCAGGACAGCTGCCTTTTTCGGAAAAGATATGCAGGAGGCTGGCCAATGAAAACACTGGTTTTAGCAGAAAAGCCCTCGGTGGCAAGAGATATTGCCAGAGTGTTAAAATGCAGCAAAAAGCTGAACGGCGCTTTGGAAGGAGACCGCTATATTGTAACCTGGGCACTGGGACATCTGGTGACACTGGCAGATCCGGAGGAATATGACAAAAAATACAAAGAGTGGAACATGGAAGTCCTGCCCATGATGCCGAAAAAGATGGAACTGGTGGTGATCAAACAGACTGCAAAGCAGTATCAGGCAGTGAAAACCCAACTCTACCGTAAGGATGTGCAGGATATCGTCATTGCCACAGACGCGGGAAGAGAAGGAGAACTGGTTGCCCGCTGGATTCTGGAAAAAGCCCAGTGCAGAAAGCCCATCAAACGCCTTTGGATTTCATCGGTAACGGATAAGGCCATCCGGGAAGGTTTTGCCAGCTTAAAAGACGGAAGGGCCTACAACTCCCTTTATGACGCAGCAGTGTCCAGAGCCGAGGCAGACTGGTTAGTGGGTATCAATGCCACCAGAGCTTTGACCTGCAAATATAATGCCCAGCTTTCCTGTGGACGTGTCCAGACGCCTACCCTTGCCATGATTGCGGCAAGAGAGGCAGAAATCCGCAGTTTTAAACCACAGGAATACTATGGGCTGACCCTTCTTGCCGGAAAAAACCGCTGGACCTGGCAGGATAAGAAAAGCGGCAGTACCCGTTCCTTCCAAAAAGAGCGCATGGAAGAGAAAAAAGGGGCGGTGCAGTCGAATTTGCTGCAGATAGTTTCTGTGGACAAGAGCCGTAAGAAAACGTATGCTCCGGGGCTGTATGATTTGACCGAACTGCAGAGAGATGCCAACAAAAAATTCGGTTTTTCCGCAAAGGAAACGCTGAATATTATGCAGAGGCTTTATGAAACTCATAAAGTGCTCACTTATCCGAGAACAGACTCCAGATACATTGGCAGCGACATTGTGCCCACCATTAAGGAAAGGCTGAAAGCCTGTGCTGTAGGCCCTTACCGCTCTCTGGCAGGCCCTCTGTCCATGAAGCCGGTGAAAGTATCCAAATCCTTTGTAGATGACAAAAAGGTCAGCGATCACCATGCCATTATTCCTACGGAGCAGTTTGTGCAGTTGGATCATATGACAAACGAAGAACGGAAAATTTACGATTTGGTGGTCAGAAGGTTTTTAAGCGTGTTGTATCCGCCTTTTGAATACGAACAGACCACTATGAAAGCCACAGCCGCGGGAGAAACCTTTACGGCAAAAGGGAAAATTGTGAAGCAAGCTGGATGGAAAGAAGTCTATGAAGGTGCCTGGACAGAAGAAGAGGAGGAGGATTTCCAGAAGCTTTCCGATATGCAGGAAGGTGAAAAACTGAAAATCGAGAGAGTGGAGTTAACAGCAGGAAAAACAAAACCTCCGGCGCCTTTTACAGAGGCAACTCTGTTGTCTGCTATGGAAAATCCGGTGAAATATCTGGAAAACGCAGATGAAAAAGCGGCAAAGACCCTGGGAGAAACCGGAGGTCTGGGAACCGTTGCTACACGGGCGGATATTATTGAAAAGCTGTTTCACACGTTCTTAATGGAAAAACGGGGAAATGACATTTACCTGACTTCAAAGGCAAAGCAGCTTCTGGAGCTGGTTCCGGAAGATTTAAAGAAACCGGAACTGACGGCAGACTGGGAGATGAAGCTGTCAGAGATTTCCAAGGGGAAACTGCAAAAAGACTTGTTTCTAAAGGACATCCGGGGGTACACGGAAGAACTTATCCGGGAAATTAAGACAGGAGAAGGCACGTTCCGCCATGACAATCTGACCAATACCAAGTGTCCGGTGTGCGGAAAACGGATGCTGGCAGTAAACGGCAAGAACAGCAAAATGCTGGTGTGCCAGGACCGGGAATGCGGGCACAGAGAAACCATTTCCCGTCTGACCAATGCCAGATGTCCCAACTGCCATCGGAAAATGGAACTGTATGTCAAGGGAAAAGAGGATACTTTTATCTGCAGCACCTGCGGTTATAAGGAAAAACTTTCCAGTTTCCAGCAAAGAAGAGCCAAAGAAGGGGCAGGTGTCAGCAAAAAAGAGGTGCAGCGTTATCTGAATAAACAAAAGAAAGAAGCCCAGGAGCCTATGAATAATGCTTTTGCAGATGCACTGGCTAAATTGAATCTGAAATAAATGGTTCATAAATTTTTTAGAAAAAATTTTCTTGTCACCCCTTATCTTATGTGTTAAAATGTTATCACGCTAAAGTGAAAAACAGATAAGGGGGAATCAAAATGTCCGATTTTAATATGAATGTTACTCCGGAAATTGAAATGCTTACGGAAATCTGTAAAGAAAACAGCCGCATAGATGCATCCCTGTATCCGAAATACGATGTCAAAAGAGGGCTTCGTGATATTAACGGAAAAGGTGTTCTGGCAGGCCTGACTCAGATTTCCAATATTGTTTCCAAAAAGGTGATTGACGGTGAAGAGGTTCCCTGCGAAGGAGAATTGTATTATCGCGGAATTAATGTAGAAGACCTGACCAAGGGCTTTCTTGAGGAAAAGCGTTTTGGATTTGAAGAAGCTACTTACCTTCTTCTTTTCGGACGTCTGCCCAACCGGAAAGAACTGGATGAGTTCTGCAAGATTCTGGCTGCTCAGAGAACTCTTCCAACAAACTTTGTCCGGGATGTCATTATGAAGGCGCCCAGCAATGATATGATGAATACCCTTTCCAGAAGCGTCCTGACTCTGTATTCTTATGACGAAAACCCGGAAGACATTTCTCTTCCCAATGTTCTCCGTCAGTGTATCAACCTTATCAGCGTGTTTCCCATGCTTTCCGTGTACGGCTATCAGGCGCATAAACATTACAATCTGGACGACAGTCTTTATATCCATAATCCTGAGAAAAACCTTTCCACAGCGGAAAATATTCTGCTGATGCTGCGTCCGGATAAGCAGTATTCGCCTCTGGAAGCTTCTATCTTAGACCTGGCTCTGGTGCTACATATGGAACACGGCGGAGGAAATAACTCCACCTTTACCACTCATGTGGTATCTTCTTCCGGCACGGATACATATTCGGCCATTGCAGCAGCACTGGGTTCCTTAAAAGGACCGAAACACGGAGGCGCCAACATTAAGGTGGTCAGCATGTTCCAGGATATGAAGGAACATTTAGAAGACTGGAGTGACGAAGAGGAAATTAAGGGGTATCTGACGAAGCTGCTTCATAAAGAGGCTTTTGATAAGCGGGGGCTTATCTATGGTATGGGGCATGCCGTTTATTCCATTTCTGACCCCAGAGCGCAGATTTTCAAGAAATTTGTCCGCCGGCTTGCAGAAGAAAAGGGCAGAATGAAAGACTTTGAACTCTATGCCGCCGTGGAACGTCTGGCTCCGGAAGTCATAGCCAAAGAGCGGCGCATTTACAAAGGTGTCAGCGCTAATGTGGACTTTTACAGCGGTTTTGTATACAGCATGCTGGGACTTCCGCTGGAACTTTATACACCGATGTTTGCCATTGCCCGTATTGTCGGCTGGAGTGCGCACCGCATGGAAGAGTTGATTAACACAGATAAAATTATCCGTCCGGCTTATAAAAATGTGTTGGAAGAAATGTCCTATGAGCCTTTGGAGAGCAGAGGATAATTTGACAAATACCGCCTGTACCTGTTACCATAGAGAAAATGCAGAGTGTTTTACGAAGCGGGTACAGGAAAGGAAGAAAATATGTTTCAGAAATTTTTCCCAGATGAATATCTGGATTCTACTTATCTCATAGATTTCGATGCTCTTTATAAAAAGGGGTACAGAGGCGTCATTTTCGACATTGACAATACTCTGGTTCCCCACGGGGCACCGGCAGACAAAAGAGCAGAGGCTCTTTTTGCCGGATTGAAAAACACAGGCTTTCAGTGCTGTCTGTTGTCGAATAATCAATATGAGCGTGTCAGCTCTTTTAACCAGAATATTCAAGTACATTTTATTGAAAACGCCCATAAACCGTCCAGAAAGAATTACCTAAAGGCCATGGAACTTATGGGAACTTCTCTTGAAAACACGGTTTTTGTGGGAGACCAGCTTTTTACGGATGTTTACGGGGCAAAGAGAACCGGAATTTACAACATTTTGGTAAAGCCCATTCATCCAAAAGAAGAGATTCAGATTGTACTAAAGCGGAAACTGGAAAAAATCGTGCTGTATTTTTATAAGAAAGGGCAAAGAAAGAGAAAAAACAGTTGAAAATTGCCCAGATGTATTATAAAATGAAGTACAGCGGAAAAAATACAGGTTTTCCCAATGGACGAAATAAGGAGGAATATCATTATGATATCAGCAGGAGATTTTAAAAACGGTCTCACACTGGAAATTGATGGTAACGTAGTACAGATTATGGAATTCCAGCACGTTAAACCAGGTAAAGGTGCTGCATTCGTTAGAACAAAATTAAAAAATGTTATCAGTGGCGGAATTATTGAAAGAACTTTCAGACCAACTGAAAAATTCCCACAGGCTCGTATTGAACGTGTGGATATGCAGTATTTATACAGTGATGGCGATTTGTTCAACTTCATGAACAATGAAACTTATGACCAGATTGCAATCGGCCAGGATACAGTAGGCGATTCTCTGAAATTCGTAAAAGAGAACGAAACTGTAAAAGTATGTTCTTACAACGGAAGCGTATTCGCGATTGAACCGCCATTATTCGTAGAACTGGAAATCACAGATACAGAGCCGGGCTTTGCCGGAAATACAGCGCAGGGTGCAACAAAACCTGCAACTGTAGAGACAGGTGCTACAGTATATGTACCTCTGTTCGTAAACCAGGGCGATGTTATCAAAATCGATACAAGAACAGGAGAATACCTGTCCAGAGTATAAGACAGATATAAGAATCCGGGGGCGGCGCCTTTGGCGCATCCGTCCCGCGGATCTCACTTAAAATTCTTTTTACATTTCTCATTTTATTTTTATTCACACACATTCGTGAAAGATTTTTCCAGATACAAACAGGAAGTGATATGAAGCAGCAGCAGGGAAAGTCCGTCTGGTACACCAGGTACTTTTTCTGTTCTGATTTATATAAATAATTATTTTAGAAAGGAAAAAACACGTATGGACTATGAAACATTCAAAACAGAACTATTGGAGGCGCTGCAAAGAGCCGCAGGAGAAAAAAGGGAAGTATCTCTGCACCAGATAGAGAAAAACAACGGTGTTTTAATGGATGGACTTATTATCCGTAAGGAGGGAAACAACATAGCCCCCACCATTTATCTGGAAGAACTGTATGAGGCCTGGGAAGAAGACGTCTCCATGGAAGAACTGGCAGAGGAAATTCTGGCATCTAAAGAACTGGAGAAGCCGGAGACAGAGATTTCCATGGAGAGTTTTGAAGATTACGGAAAGGCCAGAACCAGAATTTATTATAAGCTGGTTAATTATGAAATGAACCGGAATCGCCTGGAAAAAATGCCGCATATAAAATATCTGGATTTGGCAGTGGTTTTTTATTACCGGGTGGAAGGAGGAAACTTTCACGGGGCCACGGTGTTAATCCACAACTGCAATCTGGAAGCATGGGGCATTACCAGACGCTGTCTGCTGGAAGACGCCGTGCACAATACCAGCCGGAAGCTTCCCTACACACTTCAGGGAATGGAAGCTCTGATTGCAGAGCTTACCGGAGAAAGCCCGGAATTTTCCACGGAAGAGGAACTGATGTATGTGCTGACCAACAAAGAAAAGTGTTTTGGAGCAGCAGTTATCCTTTATCCTCATGTCTTAAGTCATATCGCAGATCTGCTGCGGGGGAATTTCTACATTCTTCCAAGCAGCGTTCATGAATGTATTCTCGTCCCGGACCGGGGGCAGTATTCCCGTTTAGAGTTAAAGAAAATGGTGAGAGAGGTGAATGAAAAACAGGTAGAAGAGGAGGAGATTCTCTCTAATGAGGTTTATTATTATGACAGGAAAAAAGCCGCTCTTATGATGTAGAAGTGGGGGCTGACACCCTGTTTTGGGGGTAAACAGGGTGTCATTTCCCAAAAATGCGTATAGGTCTTTACATTTTCCAAAATGTGTGGTATGATAACCAAGATGTAACAATCACAGGCACTCGTAGCTCAGGGGATAGAGCAGTGGTTTCCGGTACCACGTGTCGGGGGTTCGATTCCCTCCGGGTGTGTTTTGTGCTTTGGGGAGAGCATAGGGATAAGGAAATATAAGGAGGAAAGGTATGTTAGACAATTTCAGAGAATGGCTCTCAGATAATCTGAGGTATATTCTTCTGGGTCTGGCAATTCTGCTTGTTCTTGTCTTGTTGTTTTTTGGTGTCAAAGCGTTGACCAGAGGTTCTTCTGACGGGAAGACAAAAGATACTGACAAAAAGACAGAGCAAAAGAAAGATTCCACAGATTCCGATAAAGCAGAGAAAGA
>DXFK01000012.1 GCA_019114495.1 Candidatus Blautia stercoravium | reverse complement strand
TGTTATACTTATCAAAATAAGGAAAAAAACAGGAAATGCCTTCAGAATCATGAAAACAGAGAAGCAGAAGGGAACAGGTAAATGAACAGAAATAAAAAGAATTTACATAAAAAAGTAACAGCCAATGTACTGGGACTTACGTTGGCTTCTGTAGTAGCGGCAGGTGCGGTAACGGATGTGACGGTGCCTGTATTTGCTGCCCAGCAGACACAGGAAAAGGAAAATACAACGGCAGCTTCCATATATGTAAACGGAACGGCAGCAGATGAGAAAGCAGACGGCAGTACAAAGGAAAAAGCAGTTTCCTCGTTGGAAAAAGCTTTGAGCCTTACAGGTGACAAAGGCACAGTTCTGGTGTGCGGTACCGTAACTGTCAATACGGAGAAAAAGCTTATTATTCCGGCAGGTGTTTCCATCAAGCGTGCAGAAGGCTTTACCGGTGCATTGGTGAAGATAACCGGAAAGGGCAGACTGACGATTGTGGGAAATCAGCTCTCAGCTTCTGATGTAGATACTTCCGCAGCGGAAGCCGGCAAAAATGCTTTTGTGACAGGACAGGCGGAAGAGACAAAGAAGAAAGGCACTGTGAATATACCATCTCAGGTAACGGTGGCTTCTTTGGAAGAATGGAAAAGCTTTGATTTTTCTGCAGCCGGATTTTCCGGAGAGGGAACTTTTGCATGGCGGGATAAAGCAGAACCATCTGTTTATGAATCTTCCCTGCAGGTGGTCTTTACACCAAAGGACACAGAGCAGTATGACTATACCCAGGTATCCGGATGGGATCAAGATACAAAAACAGTGGTCAAAACTGTAAAAGTGACAGTAGAGGAACTAAAGCCCCAGGAAAAGCAGGAGGGCTCGGTTACGATACCGGCTCAGGTGAATCTGCAGAAAAAGGCAGAGTGGACAGACTTTGATTTTGCAGCGGCCGGATTTATGGGAACTGGAAGCTTTGCTTGGGAAAATCAGGCGGAACCGGACGCTTATGAGACAGAAAGAAAGGTTGTATTTACTCCTTCCGATACAAAGGAAAAAGATTACAGCCAGGTATCCGGCTGGAACGAAGAGACAGGGACTGTTGTCAGAACCGTGAAGGTAGTAACCGGGGAATTGAAAAATCCGGAACCGGAAACCAAGCCTGAGGACAATACGGAGAAGCCGGGAGACAGTACTGACAAAGGGGATACCGAAAAAACGGAGAACGGTACAGATAAAGAGGATAGCCAAAAACCAGAGAATAGTACCGATAAAGGAGACACCGAAAAACCGGAAGACGGCACAGATAAAAAAGATGAGATTCAAAAGCCGGAAAGTCCCCAGGACAACGGGGAAAAAGACGAAACAGATAAGACAGACAGTGAAGATCAGCAGGAAGACAAAGAAGATTCTGACAAGGTTGTGATTACCCCCATAGAAGAAGAAAAAACACCGGAGAAAGGGGAAACCACGGAAGAAGACGTGGACTACAGCGCAGAGCAGGGTAAAACAGGAGAAGTAGCAGACAAGGCTCCTGAGGTAGTTCCGGTGGGAAGTCTGATAGATGAAACCACAGGGGTACAGGTATCCGGAGATTTCCTTCCGTTTTATGTGGACTTACAGGTTTCCTATAATGACGCAGTCAGTGAACTGCCGGATGCGGGAATTGGAGAAATTCTTTCTGCATACGAGTTAAAACTCTGGGATTTAAAGGAAAACGAAGAATATAAACTTCCGGAAGGAAAAAAAGTAAAAGTGCTGATTCCGCTTCCGGAAAATGCAAACTGCTATTCAGAGTTGTCCATTGCCCACTATCTGGGCAACAACGAATACGAATATTTCGTATTTGACCGTGACGGCAAAGTGGGGAATATGTTTGTGGAGGAAGTGGATGGAAAAGAATACCTTTCTTTTGAGACAGCCTCTTTCAGCCCCTTTAATGTAGGCGGACATCAGATTGTAGGTCCGGGAACCATCAGCAATAATCACAAGCCTTCCACAGGTACGGCTGCAGGCTCTTCCGGAAGTACTGCAGGAGGGACAACCCAGACAACTCAGAATTCCAGAACAACAGGTACCGCTGCAAACACAAATACAAATACACAGTCTGCAGCTTCTGCCGCAAAGAAGAGTAATACCAAGGTTATCCGCACGGTAAAAACAGGCGATGAAAATAACATTATGATATATCTGCTGGCAGGGGGAGCGGCAGTTGTACTGGCAGTGATAGCCATTATTTTTGGAAAAAAGAAAAAATAGAGTGTGACAAAGAGTCATGTTTTTAAAACCCTTCCATATATTTAACATATGGGAGGGTTTCTTTATGGAACAGACAATGTCAAAAAATGCAAAACCTCTACTGATGATGAAAGCTCTTGTGCTGGCTTATGCTGTAACAGGGATCCTGCTGCTTGTGCTGGCTTTTCTCCTGTATAAGCTGGGGCTGGGGGAGAGTCAGGTGAACCTGGGAATTATGGTGATATACATATTGTCCAGCCTGTTGGGCGGCTTTTATATGGGAAAAAAGGTGAAAATCCGAAGATTTCTATGGGGAATGGGTCTGGGCGTGGGATATGCCTGTCTTTTGACATCAGTGACCTTTCTCACAGAACACCAGATGCGGGGCGACATGAAAGAAATGGCGCTGCTGTTTTTTCTCTGCACCATTGGGGGAGCTCTGGGCGGCATGCTTTCCTGAAAGAATCCGGGAAAGAAATACTTGCCTGCGGATACCAGCTATGCTATAATACTGACAGATGTATATTATATCTTAAAATCTAATACATATGGAGGAATATGTGATGAAACATATCAAGACATTAAATACAAAAAGCTTACAGAACACAGTGAAAAAAGGTGGATGCGGAGAATGTCAGACATCTTGCCAGTCCGCATGCAAGACATCCTGTACAGTAGGAAACCAGAGCTGCGAACACAAATAATCAGAGAACTCAGGCAGCTTTTACATGCGAGGAGCGAATGAGGGCAGCGGTATAAAAGCCGCTGCTTATTTTTTGCAGGGACAAAATTTTAAGAGCAGAAGATGAGAGAAAGGGGAAACACGGTGATTCATCGTTATAAAAATAATGGCTACAATCTTGTACTGGACGTCAACAGCGGCTCTGTACATGTAGTAGATGAGCTGGTCTATGAGATAATCGGGTTGTTAGACCAGGGAAAACAGGAAACGGAAATTTTAAAAGCCTTAAAAAGCACTTATAAGGAAGAAGACATCCGCACAGCCTGCGGCGAAATACAGGAGCTGAAAGACGCGGGCATGCTTTTTACAGAGGATATTTACAGAAATGCCATTGAACATTTTAAGGAAAGAGAAACTGTGGTAAAGGCCTTGTGCCTGCACATTGCCCATGACTGCAATCTGGCCTGCAGATACTGCTTTGCGGAAGAAGGGGAATATCACGGACACAGAGCTATGATGTCCTATGAAGTAGGAAAACAGGCCCTGGATTTCCTGATTGCCAATTCTGGGAACAGAAAGAACCTGGAAGTGGATTTCTTCGGCGGAGAGCCGCTGATGAACTGGGATGTGGTAAAGCAGCTGGTAGAATACGGAAGAGAACAGGAAGAAATTCACAATAAAAAGTTCCGTTTTACGCTGACAACCAACGGTGTACTTTTAAACGACGAAATTATGGAATTTGCCAATAAAGAAATGGCCAATGTGGTTTTAAGTATTGACGGAAGAAAAGAGGTTCACGATTTCATGCGTCCGTTCCGCAAAGGGGCAGGCAGCTATGATTTAGTGGTGCCCAAATTTCAGAAATTTGCCAAGAGCAGAGGGGAAAAGAGTTATTACGCAAGAGGAACCTTTACCCGTCACAACCTAGATTTTTCAGAAGACGTGCTGCACCTGGCAGATTTGGGATTTGACCAGATTTCTGTGGAACCGGTAGTGGCAGATGAGAAAGAAGCATATGCTCTGCAGTGGGAAGATGTGCCGAAAATCTGTGAAGAGTATGACAAGCTGGCAAAAGAAATGATAAAACGGAAGAAAGAAGGCAAAGGATTTAACTTCTTCCATTTTATGATAGATTTAACAGGCGGCCCCTGTGTGTACAAGCGTTTATCCGGCTGCGGTTCCGGCACGGAATATCTGGCCGTGACTCCTTGGGGTGACCTTTATCCCTGTCATCAGTTCGTAGGAGAAGAAAAATTCCTTATGGGCAATGTGTGGGATGGTGTAAAGCGCACGGATATCTGCAGTGAATTTAAGGACTGCAATGTATACGCAAAGGAAAAATGCCAGAACTGTTTCGCAAAATTCTACTGCAGCGGCGGCTGTGCAGCAAATTCCTACAATTTCCACGGTTCTATCAATAATGTATATGAGCTGGGCTGTGAATTACAGAGAAAACGAGTGGAATGTGCCATTATGCTGAAAGCGGCAGAAGCAGAAGAAACAGAATAAAATTTAAGAAAAAGAAAGGAAAAACAATGAAGAAAAGCAGAGGAGTACTGGTTTTGGTGCTGACTGTTATCGTTACGGCGCTTCTGATTTTTACCACGGCAGTGGGCTTTGGCCCTACGGGTACAGGTGCCGCAAAGAATATTAAAACAGGTCTGGATTTGTCCGGCGGTGTCAGCATTACTTATCAGGCGTCAAAAAAATCACCCACGGAAGATGAAATGTCAGACACTATTTATAAACTCCAGAAGCGTGTGGAGCAGTACAGCACAGAAGCACAGGTTTACAAAGAAGGGGATAACCGTATTATCGTAGAAATTCCCGGTGTGACAGATGCCAACAAGATTCTGGAAGAACTTGGAAAACCAGGCTCTCTGTATTTTATTGCTCACAAGGATTCCGAGGGCAACGAAAATTATAGCTATGACGCTGCAACGGGAGAATATAAGCTGAACAAAACCATCGAAGAGATTGAAGCAGACGGCGGTATTGTTCTGACCGGTACAGATGTAAAGGATGCCAAGGCAGCTATAGCCCAGGATGATTTGAACAATAAGAACAATGTAGTCAGCCTTTCCTTTACGAAAGAGGGAAAGGAAAAATTTGCCGAAGCCACCAAGGCTGCATACGAAGCAGGAAAAGACAGCATTGGTATTTATTATGACGGAAGTTTTGTCAGCGTTCCCAATGTACAGTCTGAAATCAAAGACGGAAATGCACAGATTGACGGTATGGCCAATGCAGAGGAAGCAGAAAATCTGGCTTCTACCATCCGTATCGGCGGTCTGAAACTGGAACTGACGGAACTGCGTTCCAGTGTAGTTGCGGCACAGTTAGGTGAAGAAGCTATTTCCACAAGTTTGCTTGCGGCAGCCATTGGTCTTGCGTTGATTATTCTCTTTATGATTGTTGTGTACCGGATTCCGGGTCTGGTATCCGGCATTGCCCTGATTATCTATGTGTGTCTGGATTTGATTGCCTTAAACGCCTTTGATCTGACACTGACGCTGCAGGGGATTGCAGGTATTATTCTTTCTATTGGTATGGCTGTGGATGCAAACGTCATCATCTATGCCCGCATTCAGGAAGAAATTGCAGCGGGGAAAAGTGTGAAAACCGCGCTGCAGAACGGTTTCAAAAAAGCATTTTCCGCTATTTTTGACGGAAACATTACCACATTAATCGCTGCATTTGTCTTAAACTGGATGGGTTCCGGTTCTGTTAAGGGCTTTGCACAGACACTGGCACTTGGTATTGTACTGTCTATGTTTACCGCACTGGTTATTTCCAGATGTGTGATGTATGCAGCTTATGCAGTAGGTATCAAAGAAGAGAAATTCTACGGAAAGAGAAAAGAGAGAACGCCTATCCGCTTCCTGCAGAAAAAGAAAGTCTTTTTTGCAATCTCTATACTCATGATTGTGAGCGGCCCCATTGCTATGATGGCCTTTAAAGGAACCACGGGACAAGCGCTGAAATACAGCCTGGAATTTAAGGGCGGTACTTCTACAAACGTAACCTTTAATGAAAATATGTCTATTGCTGACATTGATTCACAGGTAACGCCTCTGGTAGAAGAAATAACAGGAGACAAAAATGTACAGGCTACAAAAGTCGTGGACAGCAATCAGGTAATTATCAAAACAACGACTCTGGACGTAGAACAGAGAGAAAGACTGGAAAATGCGTTGGTAGACAAATTTGGCGTAGACACCAAAAAGATTACATCAGAGAGTATTTCCTCTACAGTCAGCAGCGAAATGCGTACAGACGCGGCAAAAGCGGTGATTATGGCAACGGTGCTCATGTTGCTGTATATCTGGTTCCGTTTCAAGGATATCCGTTTTGCCAGCAGTGCGGTTCTTGCTTTGATACATGACGTATTAGTTGTGTTTGCATTTTATGCCATTGCCAGAGTATCAGTGGGCAATACCTTTATTGCATGTATGCTGACGATTGTGGGTTACTCTATTAATGCAACCATTGTTATCTTTGACCGTATCCGGGAAAATCTGGCTGCAGGAAGAAAGAAAGAAGATTTGGAAACTCTGGTAAACGCCAGCATTACACAGACTCTTACCAGAAGTATTTATACTTCACTGACAACCTTTATTATGGTATTCCTGCTGTTTATTGTGGGAGTTTCTTCTATCCGCGAATTTGCTTTGCCTCTGATGGTAGGCATTGTATGCGGCGGTTACTCTTCCGTATGCATTACAGGCGCTCTGTGGTATGTGATGAAGACAAAAATAAAGAAACAGAAATAAAGTTTCAGAGAGGAGACTGCTGCAGGAAATGCGGCAGTCTCTTTCCTATTAAAAAAATACAGAAGTGGAGGAATTTATGGAAAAATGGGTAGTGTCTGCCAAGAGGGCAGACTTTCAGCAGATTGCAAATAAATTTGGAATAGACCCGGTAGTGGCCAGACTTATCCGGAACAGAGAACAGATTACCGATGAAGAAATAGACACCTATCTGCACGGGAAAATAACGGCGCTTCATTCCTGGAAGCTGCTGAAAGGAATGGATACCCTTCTGGACATTCTGACAGAAAAAATCAAAGAACAGAAAAAAATCAGAATTATCGGCGATTATGATATCGACGGTGTTTGTTCTACTTATATCCTTCTAAAAGGGTTGAAACGGGCCGGGGCGGCAGCCGATGTGGATATACCGGACCGGATGAAAGACGGCTACGGTATCAGCCGGGAACTGATTGATTTGGCAAAAGATGCCGGAACAGATACGATTATTACCTGCGACAACGGCATCAGCGCCATAGAGCAGATTGCATATGCAAAAGAAATGGGCATGACGGTGCTGGTGACGGACCATCATGAAGTACCTTATGAAGAACAGGAAGATGGAAGTATCCGTACATTTCTGCCGGATGCAGATGCCATTGTCAATCCCAAACAGGAGGACTGCGGTTATCCTTTTAAGGGAATCTGCGGAGGCATGGTAGCTTTTAAAGTCATTTGCGGCCTTTATGAAAAAATGGGAATTCCTTCCAAAGAAACGGAAGAGCTGATTCCTTTTGCATCCATTGCTACGGTAGGGGATGTAATGGATTTGGTGGATGAAAACAGGATTTTGGTAAAGGAAGGACTCAGAAGACTGCAGAATCCGGAAAATGAAGGTTTAAAAGCCCTGATACGGGTCAATAATCTGGAAAACAGGGAAATCACGGCATATCACATCGGATTTATTCTGGGTCCCTGTATGAATGCCAGCGGTCGGCTCAGCACAGCAAAAAGGGCGCTGCAGCTTCTGCTTTCCCAGGATACCAAAGAAGCCTCTGTGCTGGCGGAGGATTTGAAGAATCTCAACGACAGCCGGAAGGATATGACGGCAAAAGGGGTGGAGCAGGCCGTGGAACTGGTGGAAACCACGGATCTGCTTCATGACCGGGTGCTGGTTATCTATCTGCCGGATTGTCATGAAAGCCTGGCCGGGATTATTGCCGGAAGAATTCGAGAGAGGTACACACGGCCGGTTTTTGTACTGACACGGGCGGAAGAGGGGGTGAAAGGCTCCGGGCGTTCCATTGAAGCCTATCACATGTTTCAGGAAATGGTAAAGTGTAAAGAATTGCTGACAAAATTCGGAGGACACCCTATGGCTGCCGGGCTTTCTCTGCCGGAAGAGAATATTGAAGCATTCCGCAGAAAATTAAATGAGAACTGTATGCTGACCCAGGAAGATATGATAGAAAAAATCATCATTGACGTGCCTATGCCCATGTCTTATGTCACCATTCCTTTGATTCGTCAGCTTTCCCAGCTGGAACCTTTTGGCAAAGGCAATACAAAGCCGGTGTTCGCACAGAAGAAGCTGCGTTTTACAGACTGCAGGGTATTGGGAAAAAACAGAAACGTAGTAAAAATGCAGGGGAAAGATGAATTTGGATTTACAGCAGAGTGTATCTGGTTTGGCGATGGCGATGGCTTTCTGGAAAAAATCCGGGAAAAAGAGTGTTGGGATGTGATCTACTACCCATCTGTGAACGTATTTCGGGGACGGGAGAGCATAGAAATGGTGATTCAGAATATGCGGTAAAAATAAAATTTGATTCTGCCAGAAAAAGATGATATACTAAACCTCATAAAAATCTGATATATGACAGGATTCGATATAAAGGGCAGGGAGAGAACATGGAAAATTGTAAAGAAAAGAAAATAGAAGAGTATGTAAGAAGTATTCCGGATTTTCCGGAGGAAGGTGTGATATTCCGGGACGTTACCAGTATTTTGCAGGACGCAGACGGTTTTGCCCTGGCTGTGGATTCCATGCAGAAGCTGCTGGAGGACACAAAAGTGGATGTCATTGTGGGAACAGAGTCCAGAGGATTTATTTTTGGAGCGCCCATTGCGTATAATTTACATAAGCCTCTGGTGCTGGTTCGGAAGAAAGGAAAACTGCCCTGTGAAACCATTGAGCAGAGTTATGAACTGGAATACGGCAGAGCCATAGTGGAGATGCATAAGGATTCCATCAAACCGGGACAGAAGGTAGCCATTGTAGATGATTTGATTGCCACGGGCGGAACCATTGAAGCAGCAGCGCATATGGTAGAAGAACTGGGCGGCGAAGTTGTGAAAATTGTCTCCCTTATGGAACTGACAGGATTAAAGGGAAGAGAACGTCTGAGCAAGTATAAGATTGCATCAGTCATCCGCTATGAAGGAAAGTAAAATCGTTGATAAATGAGAGGTGATGGTTGCATGATGGAAGAAAAGAAAGAATCCACCCTGGGGGCAGAAGAAGTAGAAAAAATCAGACAGGCAGATGCCAGTGTAAAGACCATGGAAGATTTTACCAGTCCGGAAATTCTGTATAAAGAACTGATTTCCGGTGTCCGGAAATACCACCCGTCTACAGACATTTCCATGATAGAAAAGGCCTTTAACATTGCAAATAATGCCCATAAAGGCCAGGTGCGCAAATCCGGGGAGCCTTACATCATTCATCCTCTTTGTGTGGGTATTATTCTTGCTGATTTGGAACTGGATAAGGAAACCATTGTGGCAGGGCTTCTCCATGATGTGGTAGAAGATACCGTGATGACTTCTGAGCAGATTCGGGAAGAGTTCAGCGCAGAGGTAGAGCTGCTGGTAGACGGTGTCACAAAGCTGGGACAGCTCAGCTATTCTGCAGATAAGGTAGAGGTACAGGCGGAAAACCTGCGGAAAATGTTTCTTGCCATGGCAAAAGATATTCGTGTTATTCTGATTAAACTGGCGGATCGTCTGCACAATATGCGGACGCTGAAATATATGCCGCCTCATAAGCAGAAGGAAAAAGCCAGAGAGACCATGGACATTTATGCTCCCATTGCCCAGCGTCTGGGTATTTCCAAGGTGAAAATCGAACTGGACGATTTGTCTTTAAAGTATCTGCACCCGGAAGTTTATTATGATTTGGTAGAAAAGATCAATCTGAAGAAAAGTGAGCGCCAGGCTTTTATTGACCAGATTGTGGGAGATGTGCGCAGCCATATTGACCACGCGGGTATCCATGCGCAGATAGATGGAAGGATCAAACATTTTTTCAGTATTTATAAAAAAATGGTGAACCAGGATAAAACACTGGATCAGATATACGACTTATTTGCAGTCCGCATTATTGTGGACACTGTGCGGGACTGTTATGCAGCGCTTGGAATTATTCACGAAATGTACAAACCTATTCCTGGGCGGTTTAAAGATTATATTGCCATGCCAAAGCCCAATATGTACCAGTCTTTGCACACCACCCTCATAGGCCCTGCAGGGCAGCCTTTTGAGATTCAGATTCGTACCTTTGA
>DXFK01000103.1 GCA_019114495.1 Candidatus Blautia stercoravium | reverse complement strand
ATGACCAAAGCAATCTCTACAGCCGGATTAAAGCCAATATTTCCATCATCCAATTGCTGCATCAGTTCAGGTATCAGTTCGGTTATTTTAATGTACCTCTGTACCTGTTTTGGACTGTCACCGCTTGCCTCACTGATCAGTTCCACCGTTTTTTTGCCTTTTAACAGATAGCCGGATTGGCTACGTTTTCGTCCACCTTTTCTTTTTAATGCCTCATTTTTCATCATGTAAGCATACGCTTTTTCACTGTGGCTTATTTTTTCACGCTGCAAGTTGGAATCCACCATCGCTATAATAGCTTCTTCATCTGTCATGACTCGAATGATCACAGGAAGCTTGGTATATCCAAGTTTCTGTGAGGCATATTTTCTCCGGTGACCAGAAATGATTTCATAGACACCTTCCGGTCTTGGTCTTACAATCAATGGATTTAATACGCCATATTCACTGATACTGTTTTTGAGCTGCCGCATTTCTTCATCATCTTTCACCTGAAACGGATGTTCCTTAAAGTCTCTAAGCCTTTCAATCTCAATTTCAATAATCTTTTCTTTTTCTTCCATCACTGTCTCCTTTCTATGAAATAGAAAAAGCCCGTTCAGACCAGATCTTAGTAAATCTGATCCAAACGAGCTTCTCGTTTGACAAAATATGTAATCTCTATTGTTCTGCTAATGGCTGTTCTCCGGATAATTATTCTGCCAGATGATTTTATAGCTTTACCCATTTTTACTATGTTGTTCTAGGACTATCAGTAATCACTGCCCGGATGTTAGCAGATCATTCTAATCCGTCTGTTAGCAATAGGGGTAAATCTGTTAGCAGTCTGCTAACAAAAACTATGATGTGTTAGCAGAAATATCATTCATTTGTATGCTGTAATTCGTTCAGAAAATGAAAAGAGCGGGAACTGTTTTAGCATTTCTGCTAACAATTCCCGCTCTAAATTCGCCGTCTCCGGGAGGATTTGAACCTCTGACCCCTCGCTTAGGAGAAACCACAACCAAATCAACCAGCGTATAACAAAGACTCCTCTAATGTCCTGGAACGCCCTATTTTCCTGGACATTTTAGCCTTTTGAAACGGGATGGAATTACCTCAAGTTCCATCTCGTTTTCTCTTGTATTCTGGTGTGAAATTAGCAGGTTGTTAGCAGTAAGTTGGCTCGAATCCGGTGCATCCGCCATTTTATTAGCCGATTGCACCTACATCTCAGGAACGCTCAGCGCATTTCATTATAGCAACCTATTAATGAAACACAAAAACCAGCTTTCTCCATCTTCATATTTCTCATGGAATAATAAAATCTTATCACAGAGTATGCCAAAACACAATTATTATATGCAAAGGAGAACTCTTATGGAATACCAATTAGAACTCAAACAAATCGTAGATTTTCCACGCTGCCGAATCTACCGCAATTTCATACAGACCTTATTAAATGACAGGAGCATCCGAACCACCGGAGGCTCTTTTCTTTTCTGGTATCTGGTTCTCTGCTCCTACGCCAATTACAGCAATTCAAACCGGCGCATAGAGCAGCTCACTTATACGCTCTCACCAGGAGAATGGATCTGCAGCATCTCAGAGCTGCAGGATTGGTTTCGCTGCAGGTTCCAGCATCAGGCCATTTCCATCCTGAAGCATCTCCAGGAGGAAGGCTGTATTACCTATTCCCTGCTGGAGAAAAACCGCCTGGTCAAATTCCGGATCACTGACTGGCAGAATGATAATACTGCCCTGAAATACAATTATCCGTGCAAGAAGGATACTGGTTTCTTCTTTTTTCCTATTGCTAAAGCGCACAAGCTGGTTCAGACAGGCAAATGCTCGGAAATGGACATCCTGCTCGATCTCTGGATCCATGCTGTATACAATGATCCGTCTGTCCTCTGCTCTGACACCGGGCCTGTCGTCTACTACCGAAATAATACCGGTTCCCCTCTGACCAGCTTCCAGACGCTGGGAGAACGGTGGGGACATTCCAAGCCTACTGTCTCCAGGCTATTAAAAAAGCTGGAAAAGATGAACCTGATTACCCTGATATCCTTCCGTGGAAATCACGGGAGCATGATTTACTTGAACAATTACCTTTCCATTATGTTTAACATCAGCGATGTACTGATTGACAAGGAGGAGATAGCCATGAAAATGAAACTGCCGATTTACATTCCAAAAGAGACACCTGCAGAGGAAACTGACGAACCAGAGACTGTGTGCGTACCAGAAACAGTGACGGATGAGCAAATTACTGTTTCAAAGCCGATTCCCTGCGTTCCACTTTCACACATCCGCTACATGGTCAAAAAAGTCGCCAAACTCCTGGATACACAAGGGATTTCGTGCTGTCACTGCCCCCGGACCAGGTATATATTATCTCCCTTATCAGACTGCAAGGATAGTATACCTGTAATTGGTCTAAATATTATCTGCCCCTTTGGAGCCGCAAATTACCGGTTTGAGCTGACCATAGAACCCAGGCCGGAGTCTGCAAAGCTGGAGCCTGAGAAGAAGGCCGGGCAGCCGAGCCGACCCATACTGGCGAACACTGCTCTTCCGAAAGAGGGCAGGATAGGACAGCGGGCTAAGAGGATGCGCAGAATGGAACCACCGGAAATCTTACTGCCGGATCTTCCCTCGCAAATACCGGAAGATGCGGGAGTTGGAAGTCGGGAAGGAGGTGATCTGTATGCCGAAGCGTAAAGGGCAGGACTTCCCAACACCGGAAGAAAATCCCCGGTTTCATGATACATACCAGTTCCTGCGCCGTTACCGGGATGCCACATACAGCCTGAAAGTGGTTGTTCACCAGATGGAGAACCAGTTCAAGGTGCAGTACGGCTCCAGCATTGATGAGTTCCTAGACTCCATTTATGCAGCCGGAGCAGATCTGGCTGGAAGCGATATTGCGGAACGTGCCAAAAGCATTGAGCGGAGCAACCGGATGCTGAAGCTGCTGGAGTCTTCCGTAGATCTTCTGCGGAATAATCACAAATACGGGGAACAATATTACTGGATCCTCTACTATGCCTTTCTTTCGCCACAGCAGCTGAAGAACACGGAAGAGATCCTGGAAAAGCTGGAGCAGCACATTCCCAATATCTCCTACCGTACTTACTACCGGAAACGCCACCTGGCGATAGAAGCTCTGAGCAGCATCCTCTGGGGCTATACGGCAAAGGAAACCATAGACACCCTGAATAAATTCTTCCCGGAGTAGGAAGTGGCACAGCTCCGGCATAGGATTGTCCCGGTTCTGCGATTGCAGGGTAAATTTACCCATGCTACAATAGGTATTGCTTATAGTTTTCTTTTTACAGCACCCTCGGCGGTGCTTTTTTTGTACCCATAAACCAACGCTGACTGCTGTACGTACAGCCTACGTATATAATAAGTAGATATTTCTACGTATACTCTACGTACAGCACACGCACATTCTACTGAACGGAGGAAATCCGGCATGAAAACAAGAGATCAGATATACCACAGGGAAGGAGAAAAGCTCCTGCGCTTCCTGACCACCTACCATGCCCTGAAGTATGAGCAGGTAATGAAGATGTTTGGTAACCAGGACTCCATCAAGTCGCTGATCACCAGCCTGGTCAAGCAGGGGAGGATTTATCATGATAAGGAAGCCGGCCTGTTATGTGACAGCCCGGAGGCTGCCAAAAACCCGGATCGAGGCACGATTGCCGCCTTCTGGGTTTTACTGGATTTTGAAAAACCCATCGTATTCCATACCAGCGGGGATTTTCCTGTTAAACTTCACTTCTTTTCAGAAAATGAGGAATACGAAATCCTCTATGTGCCGCTGGAACAGGAAATTTTAGTGGATCATGTGATGAAATCCATTCACCACCACGATGTGTTGCGTCTTGTGATGCTGGAAAATATCCAGCAGGCGGCGAAACTCTCGATTGAAGGAGTGCTTGCTTTCTGTGTCGTGGATGACTCCGGCTCTGTCAGCTACTACGGAAGGAGGTAATACACCATTTCAAACCAGAAAATACTCTATGAACGGCTTGCGAAGCTGGAAGGAGAGATCCAGAAACTCAACAACACCGTTTTTGCCCTGAAAACCACTGATATCCGTACATACCCGGAAAACTACGGGGATCTGAGTATGAACGCTGCGCTGCGTGCTGAGCGGATCGCCTGCCAGATGCGGAACCTGGTCTGTCTGGCCGCCCCGGAAAAACGGAGCGGATACTTAAAAGAAGCGGCAGATGCCCAAGGGATTGAGATCTGCCAGGACGAAGATCTGATCTCCATTACGCTTCCGGGCCTGCTTCCCAAAAGAAAGCAGCACGTCAACGCTGCCTTTCTCCATGAGCCGCTAAACTATGCGCTGCAGAACTACCTGACGGTCCATTCCCTTCCCCTGTACCGGGAATGTGTGGTCTGCTTCAGCCAGATCTATGACCGGAACGGCCCATTTGACCGGGTACGTGATTACGATAACCTGGAGTTCAAACAGCTTCTGGACACGATTGCCACCTATATCATGGTGGATGACAGCGGGCTTTACTGCGACTCCTACCACACTACGGAGCTGGGAGATACGGATCATACTGTCATCTATGTGATGGGAAAATCCCGGTTTCCCCAGTGGCTGAAAGGACGAAAAAACGAGATTGAAACCATATCGGAAATTTCATGATTTTTCCATCATTTTATCCGACATTGGTAAAACATCCTTTGAAAGCAGGAAATCCCTGCTTTTTTTGTTTGCCGGGAAGCACAACTTTTTACCCAAGTACAGACTTACATGGGTAACTACCGGAAGGAGGGGTGACTGATTTTGTATCCTTCTACCTCCCAGAAATACAGGCTCTTGGAAATGGTCGCTCTTAGTGGGGAATTTCCTGCTGACCAGCTTACCCGTCTGATCCCAAGCCCCTCTTATGGAGAAAAGCTCATTACAGAGTTAAAGGCACAAAAACTGCTGCGGACTCACTATCGGGATCATTTAAGGGGCTATCGTCTGACCGGACGGGCTAAACAGATGCTCCTTGCTCAAAATCCGGAGCGTTTCCGTGACTTCCTCACCGGGAATACCGAAACCAATCAGGTCCGAAGCGAAGTAACCCGTCGGCTGCGTCTGTACCAGAAAGCAGAAACCTATCTGACTCTCCTAAGCGCCGGCATCCCGTTCTTTGCTGACCAGAAACCGGATATTTTCAGGGAAGGCCGCGAAGCCGGTATCCTCACTATGGGGAACCTGCCCCTTTTTTACTCATCACGGGAGTTTAAGCACATCGGTTCAGAGGCAACCAAGATCAGAAATTCCCGGAGCATGGGGGTGCTGCTTGCTCCCCACTGTGCCTATGCACTGTATAACACCGGTGACCATGTACTCAAGTGGGAATACCGGACAGAGGTACGGCTGAACGCCTTCCTGCAGCATTACCTGCAGGATTTCCCCTATACGGGACATCCGAAAGTCCGGGCGATCCTGACCGGGATGGACATGGACACCGCTTACCAGCTCCTGACCAGTACCGGCGGATACAAAAAGAGTCTGTTTGTAGCGGATACATCCTATGAACACTTTCACTATCTGCCAAACACACCGGAAGGTGAAACGCTTTTGAAACTGCTGGTCCGGCCACGGCTCATGAAACAGCTGGACCAGTTACTGTTATCCGATTTAGGTTCCCGGCAGCCAGACCTTCCCATCGACCATGACGGGATGGACGCTGCCGGGGATCCGGCGGTTCTTGCATATGATTTTGACTTACACCGAATTAACCGATTCAATACCGGGCTGAATGTATACGGCAGAAAGGGGGTGATGATCTGCTTTGATTTCCAAATCCCCTGTTTGAAACGATATCTGACCGCCGACATTCGGTTCTCCAGTATTGACCTCTCTAAGTTTAGAAAGGGGTTTTTGCATGAACCGTAAATGGTGGAAGCTCATTTATCTGCTTCCCATCAGCCTCTGCACCTTATATGCAGGCGGCTATATCGCTCAGTTTATCCGAAACTATCGCATCTGGACTGCCGCCGGTAACACGCCGGGCAATGGCAGTTCCCCACCGATGCCATCCCCGCATCCGGCAGCCTGTTTCCGGGCAGTCACCGATTTTCCGTATAACCTGTACGGGATCGGGATCTGCCTTGTGGTATTTGGGCTGCTGATCTTCCTGCTCATGCGGATGGGCTATGACCGCAACGGCGAAGTCCCAGACCGGGAACGGAACCTGAACTACTCGACCAAAGGAACCTATGGAACCTCCGGTTTCATGACGCCGGAGGAAATGCATAAAGTCCTGGAGCTGACTTCTGATGTAAAGAAGAGCAAAGGCACCATCTTAGGCAAGCTGAACGGCAAAGCCGTCTGCCTGCCCTACCACACCTATATGAATCGGAATGTGGCAGTCTACGGCTCCAGCGGCTCCATGAAGAGCCGTGCCTATGTCCGAAATGCTATCTTCCAAAGTGTTGCCCGCGGAATTGACGGACCAGGAGAAAGTCTCATCATTACCGATCCGAAATCCGAACTCTATGAAAGTATGTCCGTGTATCTGGAGAATGAAGGCTATACCGTCAAATGTTTCAACCTGGTCAACCCGGAAAACTCCGACAGCTGGAACTGTCTTATGGAGATTAACGGGTCTGAGACAATGGCTCAGGTCTTGGCGGATGTCATCATCCAGAATACCGGCTCTGCTAAAGGGGATCATTTCTGGGATAATGCGGAGATGAACCTGCTGAAAGCCCTGGTTCTGTATGTAGACCAGGGTTTCCCGCCGGAAGTCAAAAATATCGGACAAGTGTACAAGCTGCTGACTATGAGTTCCGAGAAAGAACTGAACAGCCTGTTTGACTTGCTCCCGGTATCCCATCCGGCAAAAGTGCCTTACTGCATCTATAAGCAGGCCAGCGACACAGTGCGCTCCGGCGTCATCATCGGGTTGGGCGCCAGGCTGCAGGTGTTCCAAAATAAGCTAATCCGGCAGATCACCTCCTATGACGAGATCGACCTGACACTGCCAGGCAAGCAGAAATGTGCGTATTTCTGCATCACCTCAGACCAGGACAGCACCTTTGATTTCCTCTCCTCCCTGTTCATGACTTTTATCTTTATCAAGCTGGTCCGTTTTGCGGACAAAGAGGGGAAGGACGGAAAGCTGCCGGTTCCGGTACATATTCTAGCGGACGAGCTGGCCAATACCGGCGCCATTTTGGAGCTGAATAAAAAGATTTCTGTTATCCGGAGCCGAAACTTAAGCATTTCCTGTATTTTCCAGAATCTGCCCCAGATGCAGAACCGGTATCCGCTGAACCAATGGCAGGAAATTATCGGGAATTGTGACAGCCAGTTATTCTTAGGCTGTACCGATGAAGTGACCGCCACCTTTATATCCAACCGGTCCGGAGATGTGACGGTTGGAGTCAGCAGCGAAGCGAAGCAGCTCAATTCCTGGCGGGTGTCGGACTACACGCCGGAGTACCGGCAGACCAGATCCATCGGGAAGCGCAAGCTCTTAACACCGGATGAGATTCAGCGGCTGCCCTTAAATAAGGCACTTATCATCCTGCGGGGACAGAAAATCCTGGAAGTGGAGAAATACGATTATACGCTCCACCCGGATTCCAAAAAACTGATTCCAAGAAAGGCGGCAGACCATGTTCCCCAGTGGCGGGCGATGGCCGAGCAGGAAGAATACGACTATACACCGACTCTTGCGGAGAATTTAAAGAAAAAGCCCCGGCCTGGCCGCAGCGGCAGACGCCCTGCCTTTCCCTCTCAGGAGAAACCGCTTCGACGGGAACCGGACAAACACGCTTACCCTTCCGGGCAGCCGGAAGAGCTTAGTGACCTGCCGGAAGAATTTCCGGAGTTTCCAGAGGAGATTGTTCCGCTGGATAAAGATTCCATAATGTCTTGATTTATGAAAGGAGGCAGCTTATGCCAAACGAACTGAACCATGCAACATCTATCCTTACCCTGGACGCCGATGCTCAGCTGGAAACGCCGCAGTCCAAAGCGGATCTCATCTGGCACGAGATCCAGAACGCCTACCGCACCCGGAAAATCCTTACCGGGAAACTGGGCGGCATTGAAAAAACGGAGGCCGGCAGTCTGATTGCCATTGTCTACTATAAGGACTTCCGTACCGTCATCCCCATCTCGGAAATGATGCTGAATCTTGTCCAGGATAACGCCCACGATTACGGGGAACTTTCCCTGCGGCAAAACAAAATCCTCAATAATATGCTGGGATGTGAGATTGATTTTCTTGTGAAAGGATTAGATACCAAGACACGCAGCATTGTGGCAAGCCGGAAGGAAGCCATGCTGAAGAAACGCCAGATTTTCTATCTGGATACAGATGCATCCGGAAAGCCCAAGGTCTGCGAAGACCGCATCGTGCAGGCCAGAGTGATCGCTGTGGCAGAAAAGGTTGTCCGTGCTGAAATTTTTGGCGTGGAGACTTCCATCCTGGCAAGGGATCTGTCCTTTGACTGGCTGGGAGACGCCAGGGAGCGGTTCCGTGTGGGGGATCACATCCTGGTGCGGATCCTGGATGTAAAGGCAGAGTCTCCGGAGCAGATTACCGTCCATGCGGATGTCAATAGCGTAGAAGGCAATACCAGCAAGGAAAACATGAAGAAATGCAAAGTCCAGGGCAAATATGCCGGTGTTGTGGAAGATATCCACAAAGGCACCGTATTCGTCCGGCTCTCGATTGGCGTCAACGCCATCGCCCATTCCTGCTATGATCCCCGTACCGTAGGAAAAAAGGATGAGGTATCCTTTGTCGTTACGCATATTGATGAGGAGCGCAATGTGGCGGTGGGCCTGATCACCCGGATTATCCGGCAGAACCTATAAAAAAAGCGGCAGCGCAACAAAGTGAATTTTGCAATATTGCCGTTTCTTTCCATATATTTTTATTGCTCATAGCGATGCGTCATGCTATACTATTCCGGTATAATTGAACCAGAAAGACGGATGCTTTTCGATCTTGCCCTCTAGTAAAAAAGGAGGGTGATGCCCATGACTATCACAGAAGTCCTGACTTTACTGTTAGTTATTTTTGCGGCTTTGACTTACATAGATAATCGACATAATAAGAAATAGCATCCTGTACCGTCCAAAGTCAAGGATGCTATTTCTATGAAATACTGAATTAACTGAGGGCATCAGATCTTGCATCTGATTACCTTTCTGAGTTCATTATACACTGGGGGATGCGAGAAATCAAGTCCCCCAGTTTTATATTTATCCACGCCCCTGGTGAACCTGGCAATTCCAATTTTCTGCACTACAACTTAGGATTTATCGAGAAGATTGTTTATCCAATCATCAAGAAATTTCATTTGCTCATCTGTATGAAACCAATGTTCTCCATTTTTCATAACAGTAAGTGTCGCGTTGGCTTGTTTTGCAAATTCAGATATAGTCGAATAAGAAGTTAAATTATCTTTTTCGCCAAATAAAATATGTGTTGGAATTTTCCATGTAATTGGGTTTTCTCTCACATAACAGAGATAATCCCATGAAAGTGTCTCTCCAAAACTTGTTTTAATTTCTTTTTTATCTCGAAGTTTATCTTCTGTAACATTTGCCCAAAACATCATATTTGTAATTAGTTTTTCCATATTTACAACAGGGGAAACAAAATAAGCTTTTTCTATTTGCTTATCTGATAAGGCATTCATAGCCAAATAGGCACCTACACATAATAGTTTCGTTTTTTGACTGTCACAAGGTCAAATTCACGATGTGTAACAGACAATTCGGCGGCCAGTTCACGAAGTTTCTTTTTCATTCCCGATGGATACAGCAAACGGTTTGTTTTCAAAGCACCGATGGTATGGAACCCTCTCTGTGCAAAGGTATTGATTATCTTTTCAGAAACATACCAGCAGTCGCAAAGAAAATAGGACATTACCGGTGGAACAGGCAGCTCCTTTGCAATGCTTTGTACAATGTCAATCTTGGAAATTGACTTATTGTACATTACAAAAGCATAGTTCAGAACAATGCCATTGCAGGAAAGCATAACAGCAACTGCCTGATGCCCGTAGTCCTGTTTTCCCTTTAAATGGGATTGGTGAAAATACGCATCTTCAATCGGATGTAAAGCCCGTGACGAAGGCTTTGTCTTTGAAGCAATCGTATCGTCCACAATGCAGAAAACAGGCTTTCCGGTGCGTGCTGCTTCTGAATAAATAATCTCAATGACAGAGCATTTTAACGTATCTGAAAGTAATGAATCATCCCATTTTCCGGAATTGAGAAAATGGGCAATCGTAGTTCTGTGGCAGGAACTGTTTTTAGCAAAGTCCGTAGTTTTTCCATGATATCCTAAAATGAAAATACTGATTAGGATACTCATAAGATGGTTTATTACTCGGTTCGAATAAAATTTGCATAAGTTTAATTTTTTAAACTGGTTGTATATGAATGAGGAATGATGTATAGTATTTGCGAGAGACACCTTCTTTCGTAAATGTTGCAAATGTTTGTTTTGGCACTTTCATTATACAACACATGGAATCGAGGTGTCTTTCTTTTATGCAAAATCACGAACTTGCTCATTTATAGTTACATAAATTTATTTGAAATAGAGAAAAAATTGAAAATATATTGATGATATAAAAGGAAACTGTTATGCTGTTATATATAATACAATAACAGTTGTTATAGTTTTATATGAAAGGAGCTGAAAATTATTAAAATAATTATATCTAATATTTCTGGAATTCCTATCTATGAACAGATAAAGGAACAAATTAAAACTGCAATTATAAACGGTGACCTAGAAGATAATGATATGTTACCTTCCTTAAGAAAACTATCAAAGGAATTAAAAATTAGTGTATTAACTATTACTAGAGCTTACACAGAGCTAGAACAAGATGGATTTATTAAAAATGTTCAAGGAAAAGGTAGTTATGTTTTAGGTAGTAGTTCTGAATTAATTAAAGAACAATTAATTAGAGGTATTGAAGAGCATTTATTAAGTGCAATTAAACTAGCTAAGCAAGCCGATTTATTATTAAAAGATTTACATAGTTTACTAAATATATTAGAGGAGAGAAATGTAGATGAATAATATTTTAGAAGTAAATAATCTAGGCAAAATTTATAATGAATTTCAATTAAAAGACATTAATTTTAGCTTACCGTATGGTTTTATTATGGGATTAATAGGTGAAAATGGAGCAGGAAAAACTACTACAATTAAAGCTATTCTTAATATGATAAGTAAAGATTCTGGTGATATTGCCATATTTGGTAAAAATAATATTAAAGATGAAATAGAAATTAAAAAAAATATTGGAGCGGTATTTGACTCTAACTACTTTGTTGATAGTTGGAAAATTAAAGATGTAGAAAAGTCAATGAGACTATTTTATGATAATTGGGATAATATTAAATTTAAATCATTAATAAGTAAATTTAATATTTCCACTAATAAGAAAATCTCTCAACTATCTAAAGGTATGCAAATGAAATTAATGTTAGCTTGTGCATTATCTTATGATGCAAAATTATTAATTTTAGATGAACCAACAAGTGGATTAGACCCTGTTTCAAGAGATGAGTTATTAGATATTTTAAAAGAGTATATAGAAGACGAAAAACGTAGTGTCTTATTTTCTACTCATATAACTACTGATTTAGAGAAGATAGCTGATTATATTACCTATTTACATAAAGGTAGATTAATTTATTCTGGAGGAAAAGAAGAATTTATTGATGCTTTTAGAATTGCAAAAGGTGGTAGAGATGAACTTGTATCAGATTTAGAAAATAAATTAATTAGTACCAGAGTATATTCAAGCGGATTTGAGGGATTAATCAAAACTGAATTTGTTAAAGAGTATCCTAACTTACTTTTTGAGCCTGCTTCAATAGATGATATTATAGTTTATTCTAATAAAGGAGACATTTTAAGAAATGAATAATATATATAAACTAGTTAAATTTGACTATATTCTGATAAAAGAATATCTTAAAACTGCTATTTATCTTTTACTTATAGCACTTATGTTAACAGCATCTTCAAAATCATTAATAGGAGGATTAGTAACAGCTATTACAATAGTTTCATTAAGGCTAACATCTTTGCCATTTGAAACAGAAGAAAAAAATACTATTGAACAATTTTATGGATTTATACCTGTTAGTAAAAAACAACGTGTCACAGGACGTTTTGCATCAATTATTGCTTTAGGGATAATTTCTTTAATGGTATCAATTATTCTGCAAATAATTACACTTACTGTTATTGGTGTAGATATTAAGTTTCAAGAATTAATGATAGGTGTATTTATAAGTAGTGTAATTTATATTATTAATATTTCATTACAAATACCTGCGTATTATAAGTATGGAGCAATTAAAGCAAGAATTATATCTTTCATACCTTTAATTGGATTTAGCCTATTTTATTTTATATTTAATAAATTAGATAATTACTTAATAAATATTTCTAAAATTTTCATAAATAGTAATATGTATTTTAATCTGATAACTATTATTACTTCAGTATTTTCAATAGTTATTATTATTATTTCTTTAAAAGTAAGCAATATCATTTATGATAGAAAAGAATAATCTACAACGAATAATGGAGGCAAAATTATGAAAAAAGATAAATTAGGAAAATTTTTGAGTATATTAGGGAAAATTATTGCATTAACATCTGTAGTATTATTTATGTTAAAAATGATACCTGCTAATGGTATAATTCAATGGAGTATGTTGTTAGTTGCAATTATACTTATATTTATAGGAAATAAATTTGAATAATATATGTACTTCGTAATTTTAAAGTGTTACCAGTAAATGTATGCAATCTTAGTTTATGGGGATTAAAAAGTCGGCAAAGCCGACTTTTTCTTTTCTGTCTTATTGTGAATTCTCTTGCTAATTCTTTGTAAGCGCCAAATATTCCTGCGGATTGCAAACAGCCACTTTCCGCGGCCAGCAGGGCCGCATTTCCCGGCCAGTCAAGGCCATATTAAGCGGTCGGCTTTAGAGATCGGCAGGGCAAGAGGGGCTCCGCCCTGCTGATCAGTATTGATCGTTGTCACCGAAGGCTATGCCTTCTCAATCAGTACGGTAAATCCTGTCGTCAGTCTTCGCCGGATTCCGTCAAGCTTACCGTAACACTCCTTCTCGTCACTCAGCTGGTTTCCCCACTCATCTGGTGAATACTGACAGGTGAAGAGTGTGGAGGTGCCAAGGTCATCCCGAAGTTTTATGAGATGATACAGGATCTTGATCCCTTCTTCTGAATACCTGCTTATGGCAAAATCATCAATGAACAGCAGCTGGATCCGTGCATAGTACCTGATCCTCTTACGATACTTGTTCAGGTCTTCCTGGCGGTTGAGGACGATCAGTTCGTCCAGCAGGTCACTATAGTCTACAAACTTACAGCGATAGTTGCGCCTGCATGCTTCTACACAACAGGCAGACAGAAAATAGGACTTGCCAGCGCCGGTGACTCCATAGACCCCCACATTCTGCCGGTTCTCAGCAAAGTGGAATGTCAGAACCTGTTCAACCGTGGCATCATTATAGATGCGCCCGTTTCCGGTTTTCAGGTTCTCAGTCACAGCCCCTTTGTTGATCAGGCTGCTAAGCCGCAGATTTGTTTCAAACCGCTTATTGAGGGTTTCTATGTACTGAGGCTCCAGGACTTCACGAATGAACTGCAAAGCGGTATAGCTGCCGAATTCAGGGCTTTCAGACAGTTCCACAAAGCGCTGGGCAGCCACCGGCAGAGATAGTGTGTCCAACATCTCATAGATATCGTTGGTTTCACTCTTCATGGCCGGCCTCCGTTTCCTGACGCTTCAGCAGGTTCTTAAGGGAATACTTGCTGTCGTCATCTTTGTAAGTGCCGGACACGGCTGCTGCAGCCTCTTCTTTGATTTTGCTCTGTGGTACCGTACTCTGTGCTGGCTCCTTATGGTAAGTTGAGATTGTGTTACAGATATAGGAATAGTTGCATCTCCCAGCTAAAACGGCGTCTTTACAGCAACGTTCCAGGGCTTCCGGCGAGTACTTCTCCGCATACCGCAGAATGCCAAAGCAGCTTCGGAATGACTGCACCGGATAAGCGTATTTCTGAATGACTGCATCGATCAAAGCACGGGTGCTGGGGCCGATAGCAGATGCTTTCTGCTGGAAATAAGGCACCGTCCAATAGCCATAGTCTTTGTATTCGGCAGGCATATCCGAGGGGATGATCACCCAGTCTTTCGGTGTGTAGCTCCGCTTATGCGTCCGGATGAAGTCACCGTGTTTGTTATAGACATAGATTTCTTTTTCCCCTGCCCGGATCTCAAGTTCCTGTCGCAGATATTTCCGGGGCATGCTATAATGGACCTTGTCGAAGGTGAAGGAGAAATCTTGTGCTACTTTAACAGTCTTTCGTTCAAGATATTCAAAACGGCTGGGCGGAAGAGGCAGGAGGGTCTCCTTCTCTTCTGTTGTAAAGAGATCGTACCGGGAATAGGTGAGTCCTTCAAAGGGTTTCCGGTTCTCGGCATCCACCTTTTCCATCAGGACACGGTTTAAATCATCCAGCGAATAAAAGTCCATATCTTCCATATCCATGAGGATGTGCATGGTAATGATCTTTACGTGGCCTTCCACAACTGGTTTCCAGCGGGGGGATTTCACTTTGGCAGGGGTTAAAACCGTATTGTTATGTTCTGCCCATGCCTGGAAATCTTTATTCAAGACAGGGCTGATCCAGTCCTTGTTCCGGGCAACTGCTACTTTGCAATTATCCGGGGTGATCGTTGGTGTCACGCCGCCAAAATAGGTCAGAGCATTATTATTGACCCGGATCCAGTTCCGGATATCGCATTCGGTCATTCCTTCAGCGTAAAAGTAATCACTGTAGGTGAGAGCCGCAATAAAAATGGTGACCTTTGTGGTCTCTTTCGGGTTCCGGCGGTTATGCAGATAGAGCTGCTTCCCCGCATAGTCCAGTTCGAGATTGACACCGGGATAACGCTGGATGTGGAAGGTCAGCTGTTTGGAATCAGTCCATTCGCTGTAACGCCTGCAGTACTGGCGATAGCTCATTGGCTTCTTCCCATCTACGACACCTATGGCATTGTATTTCTGCCACAGATGTTTCAGGGTCTCCCCTTTGCGGGCTAAAGCCTTGTAGACAGCTTCCTTGTTAAAATCCCGATAGAGAAGCTGGTTCGCTGATATACCAGGCTTTTTATAGAGAATACTCTCAATGTATTCATTCGTGACATCTACCGGTAAAGGGTATGAGAGTTCCGGATTCTCTCTGAAACGCTTCAGGAACTCGTTTACGGTTGTTTTGCTGCAGTCACCGCAGCTTTCGGCGATCTCGCGACCGCTGAGATGGTTCACAAAGTGAAGTCTCAATACTCTTTTGTAGTCCATAATTGAACCTCCAGTTATGATATTTCCCCTTGAACAGGAGATGCTTATATTATAACTGGAAATTTTGGCCGCTTAATGTGTCCTTGGCTGACCGCCATTTAAGTCACAGGCTGGCCGCCAAATATGGCACAGGTGACCGTTTAGGCTGGCAATCTGCATGCGGATTTCCAGAGCCTCAGGTTTTGCCTATAATTGTAGCCGATAGATATTTAGACTATTTCACTACAATTATGGAGGCTAGGTTATGGCAGGTACTCGCAAAGCCCGTGTTCCGATGGCGGAACAAATCAGGCTTATCAATGAATGCCGCCAGAGCGGCATGACAGATGCTGACTGGTGCCGTGAAAACGACATTGCAGTAAGCACCTTTTACAACTGGATCTGATCCGCTGCCGGAAAGCGGCAGCGGATCAGATCCCGGCAGCGAATTTGCAAATGTCAACCACTTTTTTACATTGTTAGGTAAGATGTTTTTTACACCGTATGGTAAGGAGTTTTTTTCATACTCTGGTAAGCAGATTTTTACATCGTAAGGTAAGCACTTTTTTACTTTACCCGGT
>DXFK01000102.1 GCA_019114495.1 Candidatus Blautia stercoravium | reverse complement strand
GAATGGAAGGAAAACGAGTAAAGCCAAAAGAATTAAAAGAACGTCTCTTAAAACTGACAGAAAAATACGGACTGGAAGTAGAACCGGAGAAAAAGATTTACAATATGTCTGTCAGTGAAAAGCAGACCGTAGAGATTTTAAAAGTGCTGTACCGCAATGCAGATATTCTGATTCTGGATGAACCCACTGCCGTGCTGACTCCCCAGGAGACAAAAAAGCTGTTTGCCATTTTGCGGAAGATGAGGGAACAGGGCAGCGCCATTATTATTATTACCCACAAGCTGAACGAGGTTATGGAAATCAGTGACCGGGTAACCATTCTCAGAAAGGGGCAGAGTATTGATACGGTAAATACCTGCGAGACCAATGAGAAACAGCTGACGGAACTGATGGTGGGACGTCCTGTGACTCTGGAAATCCAGCGTCCGGAATGTGAAAATGTGTTCACCAGACTGAAAATCGTAGACCTTTCTGTGAAATCTGCAGACGGAACTATGGCTGTAAAAGATTTGAATCTGGAAATCAAGGCTGGTGAAATTCTGGGTGTGGCTGGTGTAGCCGGCAGCGGGCAGAAAGAGTTGTGCGAAAGTATTGCAGGATTGATTCCGGTAGATAAGGGAGCTATTCTTCACAATAAAGAAAATATTGTAGGAAAGAGCCCAAGAGAGATTGCCAATCTGGGAATCAGTCTGGGATTTGTGCCGGAGGACCGTCTGGGTATGGGACTTGTGGCTTCCATGGGAATGGTAGATAATATTCTTCTGAAAACCTACGACAAAAATAAAGGCATTTTTATAGACAGAAAACCAGCCAGAAAGATGGCTGAGGAACTGGTGAAGAAACTGGAAGTGGTAACACCCAGTGTGGATACACCGGTGCGGCTGATGTCAGGAGGAAATGTCCAGAAGGTGCTTCTTGGTCGGGAAATCGAGTCAAACCCGTCTGTTCTGGTAACGGCTTATCCTGTACGGGGATTGGATATTAACTCCTCTTATACAATTTATGATTTGCTTAACGAGCAGAAGAAAAAAGGCGTTGCCGTACTCTTTATCGGAGAGGATTTGGATGTGCTTCTGCAGATTTCTGACAGAATCATGGTTATGTGCCACGGGGAAGCTACGGGAATTGTAGACGCCAAGACAACCACCAAAGAAGATTTGGGACTGATGATGGCAGGTAAGAGGAGGGAAGAAGCATAATGGAAAACAGCAGAAAAGAACCCCTGATTCGTATTGAGAAGAGAAGTGAGAGACCGCACGGACAGATTATCCGTCTGCGTCTGCTTTCTGTTCTTCTTGCCATTGTGGCAGGAGGATTGTTCATACTTTTTATCGGATATAATCCATTTTCCGTATACGGAACCATTGTATCCGGTGCATTCAGAAGTACTATGGCCTTTCAGGCAACCATTAAGCTGATGGTGCCTCTTTTGATTCCGGCCCTTGGTGTAACGCTGGCTTTTAAGATGAGGTTCTGGAATATCGGCGCAGAAGGACAGATTATCATGGGTGCTATTTTTGCCACTTATTTTGCTCTGTTTTGCTGGGATTTTCCTCACTGGCTGCTGCTGATTTGTATGTTTTTAGCCGGTATGCTGGGCGGCGCTTTATGGGGGTTGATTCCAGCACTGTTCAAGGCGAAATTTGATACCAATGAAACATTGTTTACACTTATGCTGAACTATGTGGCTCTGTATCTGATTTCTTTTTTGCGGGATGGCCCGTGGAAAGACCCCAACTCTTCCGGATTTCCGAAGATTGCCAGATTTGGAGAAAATGCTCAGCTGGATAAGATTTTTGGCATACATGCAGGCTGGCTGATTGGCCTTATTCTGGTGGTTATTGTTTTTATTTATCTGAAATTTACAAAGCAGGGTTATGAAATCGGTGTCGTAGGGGAAAGCCGGGCGACGGCCAACTACGCGGGAATGAATTATAAAAAGATTGTGCTCCGTACCATGGCGTTTTCCGGAGGTATCTGCGGGATTGCCGGTATGGTACAGGCCAGCGGTTCGGATCTGACACTGACCACATCAGTAGCCGGAGGCGTAGGTTTTACGGCTATTATTGTGGCGTGGCTGGCCCAGTTAAATCCTGTGGGGATTCTGGTTGTTTCCTTCCTCTTTGCTGTGTTGGAAAAAGGAAGTACCGTTATGCAGTCTGCTCACGGCCTGTCTGCTTATTCAGCAGATGTGCTGCAGGGAATTATTCTGTTCTTTGTGCTGGGCTGTGAATTCTTTGTACGGTATAAATTTGTGACACGCAGGAAAGGAGGACATGCATAATGGATTTCTTTGTAAACTTTTTCGTGGCAGCAGTTCTTGCGGGAACGCCTCTGCTTTTCGGAATTCTGGGAGAAATTATCAATGAAAAAGCAGGACATCTGAACCTGGGTGTGGAAGGTATGATGTCCATTGGCGCCGTAGGCGGATTTGTGGTGGGATATTGGACAGACAATCTGGTGTTTGCGCTGATTACAGCCTTTGTGACCGGTATGCTGGGTGCGCTTATTTATGCGGTTCTGACTGTTACCTTTATGGCAGACCAGAATGTAACCGGACTGACGCTTACGATTTTCGGAATTGGTTTTAGTAACTTTGTAGGTGATTTTGTAAGGGAAAAGAGCGGAAGCACTTCTTTGAAGCTGCCGGAAGGAATTCTGGACAGTCTGGGAAAGGTGGATATTCCTTTCCTGACCGATATTCCGGTACTGGGAAAACTGCTTTTTAACTATAATATTTTTGTATACCTGGGTGTGGCTGCGGCCATTCTGTGTGCCATTTATCTCCACAGAACGAAAACAGGTCTGAATGTCCGTGCGGTAGGTGAGAATCCGGCGGCAGCGGATGCAGCGGGAATTCCGGTTACGAAACTGAAATACTTGAATCTGATGCTGGGCGGCGGTTTGTGCGGTATCGGCGGTGCCTACTGTTCTATGATTATTTGTAATGGTGTGTGGGTGACAAGCTGTGTAAACGGACTTGGCTGGATTGCCGTGGCTTTGGTTATCTTTGCAACCTGGAATCCAAACAGAGCTATTTTGGCAGCGTTGGTATTTGGTGGTTTCAGCGTACTGAAATACTATGTACCTCAGGTGATTCCAAGCTCTATTTTTGACATGATTCCGTTCCTCATGACGATTGTGGTGCTGGTTGTGACATCCATTCGTTCCTCTAAGGAAAATGCGCAGCCGAAATCCTGCGGTGTGAATTATTTCCGTGAAGAACGGTAAAAGAAAGTAAGGGAAGGCAAATGTCTACGAAATCAAAGCTTCTGGAGTTGTTGGAAGGTCAAAAAGGAACTTATCTTTCGGGAGAGGAACTGGCGCGGCAGCTTCAGGTGTCCAGAGCCGCTGTATGGAAGGCAGTGAAAACTCTCCGTCAGGAGGGGTATCAGATTCAGGCGGCAACAAACAGGGGATATGCGCTGAAGCAGGAAAACGATATCCTTTCCAGAGAAGCTGTCCGTTGTTTCCTGGAGCACCAGGAGGCAGAGGTGCAGGTCTTTCAGGAAATTTCTTCTACCAGCAGGGTCATGAAACAGTTGGCGGTGGAGAAAAAGCTACCCCATGGCTCTCTGGTGGCGGCTAACAGCCAGACAGAAGGGAGAGGCAGAAAAGGCCGAAAATTCTATTCGCCTGAAAGCAGCGGACTGTATCTCAGTGTACTGCTTTATCCGGAAAAGACACTTCGTCAGAGTCTGGAGATTACGGCAGCAGCTGCGGTGGCTGTGTGCCGTGCAGTGGAAAGGTGCTGCGGGGTTTCTCTGGGAATTAAGTGGGTCAATGACTTGTATCTGAAGGAAAAAAAGGTGTGTGGAATTCTTACAGAAGCTGTCACGGATTTTGAGACAGGAGAGATAGAGTTTGCTGTAGTGGGAATCGGTCTGAACCTTTATGAACCGCAGGAGGGATTCCCGGAAGAAATTCGCCGGAAAGTGGGAGCGATTTTGGAAAGAGAAGATCTGACAGACAGAAACCGACTGGCAGCCTGTATTGTCAATGAACTTTTAAAAGAAGCAGAAAAGCCGGGTATTTCGCCGGAATATCTGCAGCGCAATATCGTGCCGGGAAGACAGATAAAAGTCTTTTGGAATCAGAAGTGTCGTGTGGTAAAGGCAGAAAAAATTCTGGAGGATGGAAGACTTGTGATAACTAATGAACAGGGAGAGGAAGAACTTCTGGATTTCGCAGATGTGTCCCTGGAAATTTAAAAAATAAAAAAGGAACTGTGGGCGGGACAGTTCCTTTTTTATTACCTTCTTTTAGAAGGTGTAAAGCTATGACAGAAAATCTGGACGAAAATAATACCAAACAGCGCTCCGGTACTGTCGATGAGGACGTCTCGCCTGGAAGGTCCCCGTCCGGCAACAAAGGACTGGTGGAACTCATCTGTGCAGGCAAATCCTGCGGACAGCAGTCCGGCCAGAAGAAAGAGCCAGAAGCCACGGACTCCGTATACATACAGAGGAAAAGACATGCATATGGCGAGAATGCAGTATTCAGTCATATGAGCCAGCTTTCGCACTGGAAGTTCAATTTTATCAGCGTAGGTATTTTTTTCCTCTTCGGACAGATTTTTATCCAGAATCCGGTCTGCTGCGGATACAATTTGATAGCTGATTTCATGGCTTAAATTTCCAGATTCCGTACCGGTCTGGCTGGAAAAGCTGAAAATAAGATACATCATGGCAATGGCCGGAAGGAAGGAAAAGGGTTTCAGTAAATAAATAATCAGTTTTTTCATCTGTAGAGGACTCCTTTCTGCATTATAAAAGGTAAAACATATTTTGAAGAATTTATTGTTAAAGAGTATCATTTTTTGCAGGATTTGTAAAGTTGGGAGCTTTCCCGTGGAAGATGCTTTTGTTTTTTGTATAGCAAAAGACAGGAGAATAGGGTATAATAAAAAACATGAGAAAAGCAGAAGAAAGGAAACCAGTATGAGTTTAGCAGATAATTTGTTTATTTCCATGTGCCGCGATATCCTGGAAAATGGAACTGATACACAGGGAGAAAAGGTGCGCCCTAAATGGGAGGATACAGGCGCTTATGCTTATACCATTAAGCGTTTTGGAGTGGTAAATCGTTACGATTTGCGCAAGGAATTTCCGGCGCTGACTTTGAGAAAAACAGCATTAAAAACCTGTATGGATGAAATCCTCTGGATTTATCAGAGAAAGTCCAACAATATTCATGATTTAAACGCCCATATCTGGGATGCATGGGCAGATGAAAACGGTTCTATCGGTACCTGCTACGGAGATGTGGTGGGCAGAAAATTCCTGTATAAGGGCGAAAAAATTGACCAGATGGACTATGTATTAAAGCAGCTGAAGGAGAATCCTTACAGCAGGAGAATTATGACGAATCTGTATCAGTTTGAATATCTGCACAGCGGCGGCTTAGACCCTTGCTGTTACAGTATGACGTACAACGTCACCAAAGAAAAGAACAGCGAGAAGCTGGTGCTGAATGGCGTGTTGAACCAACGCTCCCAGGACGTGCTGGCGGCAAATAACTGGAATGTGTGCCAGTATGCCATTCTTCTCATGATGGTGGCTCAGGTCAACGATATGATTCCGGGAGAACTGGTACATGTTATTGCGGACGCCCATATTTATGACCGGCATGTGGAAATCGTGAAAGAACTGATTTCCAGAGATACCTATCCTGCGCCAAAGGTTTCTTTGAATCCGGAAGTCAAAGATTTTTATGCATTTACCACAGCGGATTTGATTGTGGAAAGTTATCAGGCAGGACCACAGATTAAAAATATACCTATTGCAGTGTAAGAGAGGAGAACAGCATGAATCTGATTGTAGCGGCAGACGCCAACTGGGGCATTGGAAAAGATAATAAACTGTTGGTAAGTATTCCGGCGGATATGAAATTTTTCCGTACCACAACTACAGGAAATGTAGTGATTATGGGAAGAAAAACATTGGAGAGTTTTCCGGGAGGACTTCCTTTAAAGAACCGGGTGAACATTGTTCTTACAAGGGACAAGAATTACAGAGTAAAGGATGCCATTGTAGTGCACAGTGTGGAGGAAGCTCTGGCAGAAGTGAAAAAATATGAGGAAGACGTTTACGTTATCGGCGGGGACAGTATTTATAAGCAGATGCTGCCGTACTGCGACAGAGCCCATGTGACAAAAATTGATTTTGCCTATGAAGCTGATACCTTCTTTCCAAATCTGGATGAGGATAAAGGGTGGAAAGTGACTGAGAGAAGCGAAGAACAGACGTATTTTGATATTGAATACGAATTTCGGACTTATGAGAGAGTGAAAAAATAAAAAACAGCAGAAAGCTGCAGGAGAAAAACTCAATTGCAGCTTCCTGCTGTTTTTTTACCCTGGGGGCATTTGCAGAAAGGTTTTCCCGTTTCTTGCAGGCTTTGCGCAGGTGTCCCGCTTGGCAATGTGGAAGGGCAGAATTACTTTCAAAGGAATTCTGTGTCCGCCGTTAATCCGGTCGATGAGAATCTTGGCAGCCAGCTGTCCCATTTCTTCCGTGGGAATGTGTACGGTGGTCAGCATGGGAGATAGATACTGGGCGGTTTCGATATCATCGACACCAATAATAGAAATGTCCTCTGGAATCCGGTATCCTTTTTCACGGATGGCTTTGATAGCTCCGATGGCAGTATTGTCATTGGCGCAGAAAATGGCCGTAATGTCGGATTTTGCCTCCATAAGATGATAAGCTCCCTGGTAGCCGCCTTCATGGGAAAGTTTTACGTTTGCCGTATTTTTCTGTAAAAAGGGCAGATTCAGGGATTTTAAAGCCTCCTTGAAAGCCGTATAGCGGATTTCGTTGTTCTGTTCTCCGATATAGCCGATTTTAGTATGACCCAGTTCATAAAGGTAGGAAATGGCGCTGTAGGTAATCTCCCTTCCGTCGCATACCACCTGGTCGTACTTGCTTCCCATGGGATTTAGCCCTGCGTATACAATATGTTTATAATGTTCTGTAAAAAATTTCAGTATTTGTTTGTCATATCGTCCCAAAATCACGGTCCCATCGGCAGGAGAATTAGCTACCCGGGCGGCAACCTCCGCATTGGCAATGTCAAGGGCAGTGAAAGAATGTTTGATGAAAAAGTTGCTTTTAAAGGCTTCCTGCTCAATGGCCTTGGCAATATGGGAGAAAAAAAGGTCAGAAACTGCGGTTTCCCCTCTTGCGTAAATACAGGAAATCGTTTTCGGCAAAGACGTGATTGCAGCAGGTGCTTTTGTCCCCATTTTCAGCGCCCGTGCAGAAGTATTCGGCGTATAGCCGCTTTCCCTCACAATTTCCCAGATACGTTCCTGAACCTCAGGGCTTGCTGCTTTTATGTTTTTTTGGTTAATGACACGGGAAACCGTGGATATGGATACATTTGCTTTTTGAGCAATTTCTTTTAAAGTCATATTCAAACCTCACAATACAAGAGTTAATGGATAAGCATATTATAACCGAAATGACGGATTATGACAACAAAATATAAGACAACGTTTGCTTAAATAGAATATAAAAACAGGGGTATTTTAGGGAGGGTTTGTTGAAAATGCATGGTGCTTATCGTATAATCGGAAATACAAAGATAACATTTATAGTAAAATGACCAGTCGTATGGAAAGGGAGAATTGATATGAGACATGCATATTACAGCTATACCAGAGAAGAACTTTTAAGCAATCACCCGAAGC
>DXFK01000101.1 GCA_019114495.1 Candidatus Blautia stercoravium | reverse complement strand
ATATAATCAATCGGCTTCGCCGCAAATTTTGAGCGATTTGTCAAGCGTTTTTTTGAAAAAAAGTGGGTGATTTTTAAAATATGGACTCTGAAAGCCTTATAAAATAAGGGCTGAAGATTCCGAGAAGATATGTTTTTGGAAGGGAGGTAGCGTGATGAACTATACAATAGAAACGCATAATCTAAAGAAGATATATAAAGATAAAGTTGTGGTTAATGATGTAAATATCCATGTGAAAAAAGGAGAGATTTACGGCTTTGTTGGTCCAAATGGAGCGGGGAAAAGTACATTGATGAAAATGTTAATCAATTTGGTTCAACCTAATTCTGGTGAAATCATTATATTTGGCAATAAGGTGATCTCGAATAACTTTGAAATGTTGAAAAGGATTGGTTCGATTATTGAAAATCCGTACTTTTACGAAAAATTGACTGCGAGACAAAATCTCGACTTACATTGTGAATATATGGGGTATCATAATAAGAGCTATATCGAGGAAATAATGGCGAGTGTAGGATTGTTAAAAGATGCTGATAAAAAAGTATCTCAATATTCTTTAGGTATGAAACAGCGTCTTGCAATCGCAAGAGCCATTTTAACAAAACCGGAATTATTGATACTTGATGAGCCAATCAATGCTCTTGATCCAGAGGGGATACGAGAAATGAGAGAATTATTCCGTAAGCTCAATACAGATTATGGAACAACCATTTTTATTTCCAGCCATATCCTTTCAGAAGTAGAACAGATTGCCGATACAATCGGAATTATTCAAAATGGAAAACTCATTAAAGAGATTTCCATGTCTGACATACACAAGTACAAGACAGATTATGTGGAAGTAGATGTTGATAATGTAGAACTGGCGTGTTATCTTCTTGAACACAAATTAGGGATACAAGATTTTAAAGTTATTTCAGAAAACCGCATTGAGATTTACGATTTAAGAAAAGAGGTAAAAGAGATTTCTGCTACATTTGTACAAACTGGTATTGGTATTAACAGTATCAGGCGTAAGCAAAATTCCTTAGAAGATTATTTCTTCCAAATCACGGGAGCAAAGGTGGTGGAAAATCTATGACACATTTGATGAAACTTGAATTAAAAAAAGTGGGGTTGAAAAAGTATGTGCTATTCTCAACCGTTGGAATTTTGATCAGTATGTTTTTTCTGTTTGTAGGATTAAACGACAGTTCAACAATAAAATCCAGTTATGAAACAGCATTTTCAACGGTTGGATTGATATTCTGTTTTTATTACATTATTTTGTTTTCTGTGCTTGTCGCTACCTATATCGTGAACGAATATAATCATAAGACAATTTTGGTTATGTTTTCATATCCGATAGATCGCAGAAAACTGATAATTGCAAAATTGCTCCTTATTACATTGCTTGTAATGTTTTCAATGATTATTGGATATATTTGTTGTGGAACATTTATTGTTGTTGCGGATAAGTATTGGGGACTTATAGAGGGTAAGTTTGAAATTTCTGTCTTATCCTACTGGATACCAACAGCACTAAAAGCTATTATTACATTCTGTACACTGGGTGTAGGGACATTTGTGGTTGGTATGGTGAAAAAATCTGTTCCAATGACAATCGTAAGCGCAATACTTTTCTGCTATATTAGACAGTTTTATATAGCTGGTATGGACTTGTACCAAGAAAACTGGCTGTTTGTTATTGGAGTGTTGGTTATAACAGTTATAGGTGTATGTTATACACTCACTTGCAAAATTGACAGGTTGTAAGGAAGTCTTTACAAAAGAGGAAGTAACCTTATTTTTTCTAAAATGTCTCGAAGAAAAGACCGGAGTTGGCAGGCAGATTTCCAATTTGCATGATCTAAATCGTCATGCGATGAATACGAAAGTAAACTATGATGAAGAAGGCTTTCCTATATTTTTTTATGATACTATGTCATAAAAAATATATTTTTATAAAATGTAAAGTATTATAGATTTATGGTTAAAATGTATAAAATAATGGGTATGTATTTGTGAAATAAGGAGAAAGTGCATTTATATTTAGTTAAATATAAAAAACTATTGAAAAAACTAAAAAATAGTGGTATTATTTCAGCGATTAGCAAACAAGGTATTGGAAAACATTTGTGTTTTCGGAAATACGGTAAGGAATTTTTATAAGCACTTTGAAAACTCTATAGTTTATGAATACAGAGATTTAAGAATGGAAGAAACTCGGTAGTTGTGTCAGGAATTGATAAATCCGGTCTTGCATATTGAAGGAAATTCATGTATAGTCTATTTTAGATAAATCTAAAATGTTTAAGGTATCTGGAAGGTAGGAAGAATCAATGTTACATATTAAGAATTTAGATGAGGGTCTTGAAGTGTTCAAGGCATTGGGGTCAGAGGTCAGAATCAATATTGTTAAACTGCTGCTGGAAAACCGAGAGATGAATATGAATGAACTTGCCTCCAGTCTGGGCATTACAAACGGTGCATTGACCAGCCATATTAAGAAACTTGAGGAAGCGGGCATTATTAAAGTCATTACAGAACATGGCGGACATGGAAATCAAAAGCTGTGCAGAGTTGACGTGGATAAAATTCTGGTAGAAGTTGAAAGCGAAGAGATGGAAGAGGAAAATAATATCTATAATACCGAAGTGAGAGTTGGACATTATTCTAATTATGAAGTTTATCCAACCTGCGGTCTGGCAACAGATACGGCGCTGGTAGGGGAAGTGGACGACCCGAGATATTTTGCTCATCCCGACAGAATTAAAGCAAGGATTCTCTGGTTTACAAGAGGATATATTGAGTATATTATACCGAACCTTTTGCCCAATGCAACAAAGATTGAACAGATTGCCCTTTCTCTGGAAATCGGTTCAGAAGCGCCGGGAGTGAACAGTGACTGGCCTTCCGATATTTCTTTTTATCTAAACGATGTGAAAATCGGAACCTGGACCAGTCCCGGAGACTACGGAGATGTTCAGGGGATTTTTACCCCGGATTGGTGGTTTCCCAACTGGAATCAGTATGGACTTTTGAAGATGATTGACATTAACAAAAAGGGTACTTTTGTAGATGGATTAAAAATATCAGACATTAATATCGGAAGGTTTAATCTGGATTATAAGAGTACGATTCGGTTTAAGTTTCAGATTGAAGAAGACGCCAGAAATGTTGGAGGCATTACTATCTTTGGCAATGGATTCGGAAATTATAATCAGGATATTAAGGTGCGTATTGCATACAGTCAAATGTAAATATAAGAAAAGTGAAAACGGCTTAATGCTCTGCAGTCATAAGCAGGGATGGGCCGTTTTTGCTTTATGTATGTAATGATAAAAGAACGCAATCTGAATGCGATACAAGAATAAAAGAAAAGGAGAAAAACACATGGCAAGACTTGTAATTAACACAAAAAAGAAAGTAAGTAAAATCAACAAAGAAATCTACGGACATTTTTCAGAACATCTGGGAAGATGTATCTACGAAGGGATTTATGTGGGGGAAGATTCCCCTATTGAGAATGTCAATGGCATGAGATGTGATGTGGTGGAGGCTCTGAAGGAAATTAAGGTGCCTGTTCTGCGCTGGCCGGGTGGATGCTTTGCGGATGAATATCACTGGAAAGACGGTATAGGGCCCAAAGAAACAAGGAAAAAGATGATTAATACTCACTGGGGCGGAGTGATAGAGGACAACAGCTTCGGAACTCATGAATTTTTTGAGTTGTGTGAGCAGCTTGGCTGTGAAACCTATATCAATGGTAATCTGGGCAGCGGTACGGTTCAGGAAATGTCCGAATGGGTAGAATACATGACTTTTGAAGGCGTTTCTCCTATGGCAGAACTTCGGGCAAAAAACGGACACGAGAAACCGTGGAAAGTAGATTTCTTTGGCGTGGGAAATGAAAGCTGGGGCTGCGGCGGCAATATGAATCCGGATTTTTATGCCAATGAATACCGCAGATACCAGACTTTCATAAGAGATTATAAGGCTGGAGAGCATATTGAGAAAATTTGCTGCGGTGCAAACGTAGATGATTATGAATGGACAAAAGAGGTTCTGGATACCTGTTTTCGTCATTCTCTTCCTTTCCAGCATGGTTTTATGGATGGGCTGTCTCTGCACTATTATGTACACCCGGAAGGATGGGATGTGAAAGGAAGCGCTACAGATTTTGACGAAACAGTATGGTATAAAACCTTAAATAAGGCTTTGTATATGGAGGAATTGATTCAGCGTCACGGGGCTATTATGGATACTTATGATCCGGAGAAGAAAATCGGCATGATTGTAGATGAGTGGGGGACTTGGTATACCTGCGAACCTGGCACAAATCCAGGATTTCTTTATCAGCAGAATACCATGCGTGACGCTCTGGTGGCAGGAATTACCCTGAATATTTTTAATAAACACAGCGACAGGGTGAAAATGGCAAACCTGGCTCAGATGGTGAATGTTCTGCAGTCAGTGCTTTTGACAGAAGGTGAGAAGATGGTGAAAACACCAACTTATCATATTTTTAATATGTATAAACATCACCAGGATGCAGAACTTCTGGACAGCCATATGGAGACGAAAACCATTGGCACAGGAGAGTGGAATGTGCCGAATCTGACAGAATCTGTTTCTGTGGCAGAAGATGGTACGCTGCATATTACACTTACAAATCTGTCTTTGGAAGAGGATTATGAAATTGATACCACCATATTGGATAAAGCAGTATCACAGGTGTGGGGAGAAATCGTCACAGGAGAAATGCATGCGAAGAATACCTTTGAAGAGCCGGAGACTGTAACAGTGGAAATCTTTGATAAAGCAGAGCTTACAGAGGGAGGATTGAAATTTACAATCCCAAAATGCAGTGTGGTACATTTAGAGGTGAGATAAAATGCCGGATAATATCCAGAGGATATGTAAGAAATGCCTTCTGCGGGATATGGAGGAAAAAGAATATTTCGCAAATATGTACGCTTATATTGATAATCTGTCCAAGGAGGATAAGGTGTCAGAGGCGGAATACCAGAGCAGGCTGGAGTTGTGCAGAAACTGTGAGAATTTGATTTCCGGGATGTGCAGAATATGCGGCTGTTATGTTGAAATGCGTGCGGCTATGAAAATACGTCATTGTCCGGGCATAAAACCGAAATGGTAGTAAAAAAGTGCAAATCGTGTTACAGTATATATTAAGAAAAGTGTGAGCAGAAAACAGGAGGAACTGTTATGAGCTTTTTACAGAAATTACAAAAATATGATTTGCACTGTCATCTGGACGGCTCGCTGTCTGTGGATTGTATTCGTACCATGGCAGAACAGGCAGGGATTTCTCTGGAAGAAAAAAATCTCAAGGAGCGTCTTTTGGCTGATTTTAACTGCAAAAGTCTGGCGGAGTATCTTACGAAGTTTGATTTGCCTCTGGAATGTCTTGTGACAGAGGAGAATTTTACTGAGGCGGTAAAAGATGTCATGAAAACTGCTGCTGCAGAACGGGTGGTATATATAGAAATCCGTTTTGCACCCATGCTTTCTGTGAGAGAAGGGTTGTCTCTTCGCCAGATTATAGAAGGAGCTCTAAAAGGATTGAAGCAGGGGGAAGAAGCGTATAGCATAAGGGGGAATTTGATTCTTTGCGGTATGCGCCACATGCCTTGGGAGAAAAATGTGGAATTGGTAAAGGCAGCAAAGGAATATTATGGTCATGGTGTCTGCGCCGTGGATTTGGCGGGAGACGAGGCTGCCTTTCCGGTAAGGCAGCAGGCGGTCATGTTCCAGACTGCGAAAGAGCTAGGTATTCCCTTTACCATTCATGCAGGGGAATGTCAAAATGCCCAGAGTATTTGGGATGCTTTGGAACTGGGTGCGTCCAGAATCGGACACGGAATCGCAGCTAGAAAAGACCCCAGGCTGATGGAATACTGTGCACAGCATAAAATTCCTTTTGAGATGTGTCCGGTAAGCAATCTCCAGACAAAGGCGGTACAGAGTATGGAAAAGTATCCGTTGGCTCTGTTTTTGGAAAAGGGAATCCCGGTTACCATAAATACAGATAACCGCACCGTAAGTGATACAAGTATAACAAGGGAACTGCAGCTGATTCAGAAATACTATGGATTTGCAGATGAAGTTTTGGAAAATTTTATGAAGTGTGCAAGAGAGGCTGCCTTCTCCGTTTAGGAGAAAGGCAGCAATTTTTTTTCCAGATACCGTCCCACTACATGGGCGAAAACCGAAATATCGTGAATATAGGCAAAATCTTTGCCGAAGATTTTCTTCTCTGCAGGAAGGTCTTCTTCTTCCCCGGCGAAAACCCCCAGAACGGCAATGTTTCGGTTTCTGAGTTTTCGTATTTCAGAAGCAGTGTCTTTTACGGCAAAATCCAGGCAGTAAGGCTCTTTTTGAGGGTGATTTTCCTGCTTTTTCAGGTTTGCAGCAATAATGTCATTGGGACGGCCGTCGCTTAGTACAATCAGAATTTTGTTTTCCTGCGGCTGTTTATCCAGACTGTCTGCAGCGGCCTTTACTGCCAGGCCGTCACGGTTGTTGGCAGAACCGTAAAATTCAAAGATGTGTTCGTTGGCTTCCCGTCCATCCTCATAGTCCCGGTATTCGGTCAGTACGGTATAAGCGCCGAAGGTGCAGAAACCAATAACCCGGTGGGGAATACGGACAATGCTTAAGGCTTCGCTGATAATGTATCCCTGTAAGGCAACCAGGCTCTGTCTCCTTTGCTGGGAACCGCTGGCGTCTATGAGGACTTCTACCGTAAAATCCAAGTTGTCCTGTGTGACCTGGCGCTGAAAAAGATGAGTATTATCGGTGCGTCCCACATTCCACAGTTTATGGACACAGATATTGCCGTAATCGCTGCTGTAGATTTCCGGATCTGTACGGGTGAGCAGCGCTCTTTTTAAGGTGTTTGCCAGCATCTGGATGTTTTGTCTGGTTACGGTAAGGTTCTTTTGATAAATCCGCAGATTTTCTTCTTTTATTTTTTGAACATATTGGGATTTGGCATTGGCTTTCAGACCACTGTGCAGAACTCCTTTGGTCACATGAAGCAGACAGTCCCGGTGAATACCTCTGCACATTTGTTCCTGGAACACCTTGTGTTCCAGCGGAGTCAGACAGCTGGTACCGTAATTCAATTCTATATATTCTTTTAAATGGGCAGAGGATTGACGGTCTAACTGTACCACAGAGGAATGAGGCCGCTGTCCGTTGTCCTGTGCATCTACATGCCCGCTGAAAATGCTGATAAAATGTTCTTCTTCGCTGGTATCGTCTACTTCATCTGCCGTCTGTTTGTCGGTGTATTCTTTTTGATTTTTATCAGCGGTTTTAACATGGTGGGGCAATCCTTTGAAGTATTGAGCAAAGCCCTTTTCGTAGGCAATTCTATAAATTTCTTCCGTACGGCGGCAGATTTCCTCTACGGAGTCTGTATGGGAAAGGCTGCAGATTTTGTCCAGAAGAGGCTCTATGCCGCTGTCAGCAGTTTCGTTGTAAAGAATCCGGCGCAGGTAGCAGGCCTCCAGATATCCCCAGTCTGTATGTGTGAGCCGCATGGCGTCCTTTTCCAGGGTATCGGCAAAGGCTTTTTGACGAATAGAGGCTACGCCTTTTCGTTCAGCAGCAGCTTTTTCATGTACCGCGCTGTCAATGCACAGCCGGGCCAGTGCCAGAAGAACAGAAGGGCTGGCGCCCTGGTATACCTTTTGGGTAATGAAAGCGTCAAAAGCAGCCGTGTCAAAATACTTTCGGAACATTCCCTGGCGAATTACATCGTAGTAAGCAATATATCTGGATTTTTGAAAGGTTTGTATGTCAATGTCTGCCTCTGCGGCGTAATCCCCGCAGACAGTCCAGAGAAGGTTCTGCATGCGGGTTTCCATATCCATAAGGTTTTCGGTTCCCCAGGTTCTCTCTTCTTTCATGAAAATACATCTCCACTCTTCCAGGTGTCAGGAATACGGGTTATCACAATATCACGAATCAGTTCACGTTCGAAGGCATCAAAGCATTTGTTGGTGATGCCCATTTCAATGGCTTCTGCAGGTGTAAGTCCGCCGTGTACCAGGCGTATGGCGCCCATAAGTCCCCGCATGTCCACGGCCTTTGTGGAAATTTCTCCATTTTTAGCTTTTAATTGTAAATCCAGAAAAAGTCCGCAGAACTGTTCCAGAGCCTCAGAATGAATATTAGGGAAGACATTTTTGAGAATCTGTTCCAGGCGTTTTTCGGACAGAGGAGGCATATTGATGACCATAAAACGGGAAACCAGCGCTTCGTTTAGTTCTTTTGTTCCGGCATATCCGTAATTCATGGTACCGATAAAACGGGTAGCAGGATGCAGGTTAATTTTTTCATATCCAGGTACATCCATGACCCTGCGATAATCCAGAACTGCATGAAGTACGGCAACTGCGTCATTTTTCGCCATGTTGATTTCGTCCAGAACACCAAAGCCGCCGTAGAGGGCACATTGGTAGATGGGGCCTTTACGCAGAGTGACTTCGCTGTTTTTAAAAGTATCTGTGCCAATCAGGCTGCTGCTGTCCGTATTTACATGGAAAGAAATGTTGTAAATAGGACGCCCGAAAATCCAGGCCAGGTTTTCTGCCAGAATATTTTTTCCAGTGGCCTTGTCTCCGCACAGAAGCAGATTTTCACCCTCCAGAAGTGCGGTGACAGCCTGTGTCAGAATTTTTGTTCCGTAAAAAGGCATGGAAGGTTCCTGCAGTCTGTCTTTTACAAGGTCAGGAATCGGGTACTTTGTTTTAAAAGCAAGGATTTGTGACTGAAGATTTGTGTTAAGGTTCATAAAAATGCCCCTTTCTATGAAGAATGGTTTTTAGTATCTGACTTCAGTATAGCGCGGGATTCGTCTAAAGATAGTCAGAAATAGATAATAAATTAAAAAATCCTTTGGTGGTGGCGGTTTCCAAAATCCTGGGTTTGGATAAAGAATAACTTGACAAAGACCTTCGTCTATGTTACGCTTACAAAGCGACAATGGAAGCAGGTCTTTTTTTTGTGCGTAATTTTCAGAGATATTCTGATAAGCTACATATGAAAAGAGGTATCTGGTCGCGGTAACAAGACGTTGCATAATGACAGCCCTGTGAAGCTGTCAGCGATAAAAGACACATGGAGGTGGAGAAGTCGTGCGCGTAAAAATCACATTGGCATGTACGGAATGTAAACAGCGTAATTACAACATGACAAAGGAAAAAAAGAATCATCCGGAACGTCTGGAGACAAAGAAATACTGCAAATTCTGTAAAGCTCATACATTACACAAAGAAACCAAATAATTAGGTTTAAGAGGGTGGATTTATGGAAGCAGAAAAAAAGCAGAAAGCTCCAAGACAAAGCTGGACCAAAGGACTTCCGGCAGAATTTAAAAAGATAGTCTGGCCTGATAAGCAGACACTTGTGAAACAGACAATTGCGGTAGTGTCCATCACTGCTGTGCTTGGTGTGTTCATTGCTGTCGTTGACAGCGGAATTCTGCAGCTGCTTAACTTAATCATTAAGTAAGGACAAGGTGAATTAGAATGTCAGAAGCAAATTGGTATGTTGTTCATACCTATTCAGGGTATGAAAACAAGGTAAAAGCCAACATTGATAAGACAATAGAGAACAGACACCTGGAGGACCAGATTTTAGAAGTCCGTGTACCTATGGAGGACGTAGTGGAACTGAAGAACGGCGAGAAAAAGCAGGTTCAGAAAAAGATGTTTCCTGGTTATGTCCTGATTCATATGGTGATGAATGATGACACATGGTATGTTGTAAGAAACACCCGCGGTGTTACAGGATTTGTTGGTCCGGGTTCAAAACCGGTTCCGCTGACGGAAAAGGAAATTGACGCTCTGGGCATTTCAATGGTCAGAGAAGTGGAAGTTGACTTTGAAGAAGGCGACAGTGTTGTTGTCACAGGCGGTGTTTGGAAAGATACTGTGGGCGTTGTTCAGAGTATTAACGAAGCAAAACAGATTGTGACAATCAGTGTTGAGCTGTTTGGCCGCGAAACGCCGGTAGAAATAAGTTTCGCAGAAGTAAAGAGTCTTTCATAAGACAAAACAGTAAACAGTATGCAAGGGTCATAATGTCACATGACTCGTGGGAGGGACATTCCCGCAATTACCACATTATAGGAGGTGCCGAAAATGGCAAAGAAAGTAACAGGTTACATTAAATTACAGATTCCTGCTGGAAAGGCAACACCAGCACCACCGGTTGGTCCTGCTTTAGGTCAGCATGGTGTAAACATTGTACAGTTTACAAAAGAATTTAACGCAAGAACAGCAGACAAGGGAGATTTAATTATCCCTGTTGTTATTACAGTATATGCGGACAGAAGCTTCAGCTTCATTACAAAAACTCCGCCGGCTGCAGTTTTATTAAAGAAAGCTTGCAACATCAAATCTGGTTCAGGCGTTCCAAACAAAACAAAAGTAGCTACAATTTCTAAAGCGAAAATCCAGGAAATTGCAGAAATGAAAATGCCGGACTTAAATGCAGCATCCTTAGAGGCAGCTATGAGCATGATTGCCGGAACTGCAAGAAGTATGGGTATTACAGTAGAAGAATAATTAGTTTTGTGACTATCAACAAACGTGGGAGGGACATTCCCGCAATTACCACTAGGAGGTTATTTATATGAAACGCGGAAAAAAATACGCAGAGGCTGCAAAAGCAGTTGACCGTACAAATTTATACGACCCAGCAGAGGCCATTTCTTTAGTAAAGAAAACAGCCGTAGCTAAATTTGACGAAACAATCGAAGCTCATATCAGAACAGGCTGTGATGGACGTCATGCAGAACAGCAGATTCGTGGTGCAGTTGTACTGCCTCACGGAACAGGTAAAACTGTTCGCGTATTAGTATTTGCTAAGAACGCAAAAGCTGACGAAGCACAGGCAGCAGGTGCAGATTTCGTTGGAGCTGAGGATTTAATTCCGAAGATTCAGAACGAAGGATGGTTAGACTTTGACGTTGTTGTTGCTACACCGGATATAATGGGCGTTGTTGGACGTCTGGGACGTGTTCTCGGACCTAAAGGCTTAATGCCAAACCCAAAAGCTGGTACAGTAACTATGGACGTTGCTAAAGCTATCCAGGATATCAAAGCTGGTAAGATTGAATATCGTCTTGATAAAACAAATATCATTCACGTGCCAATCGGAAAAGCTTCTTTCACAGAGGAGCAGTTAGCGGACAACTTCCAGACGCTTATGGGAGCTATCAACAAGGCTAGACCAAGCGCATTAAAAGGTGTGTTCTTAAAGAGCGTATCTCTGGCTTCCACAATGGGACCAAGCGTAAAGGTTAATCCTGTTAAATTAGCTCAGTAATAGATGCATTATCAAATCCCGGTATGGAGAAGTTCTGTACTGGGATTTTTTATGGCTTTAATTCTTATATTTTCAAATCATTGCACTTCTTAGTTGCTGTTCTTAAATAGAAAAATCCATAATGTGTAAAGAATAATTATAAAAAATATTTTACGGTGCCAGTTCTGCCGTGCCTGGCTTTTCTAACAAATGTTTTATGAAAAATATTTTGATGTTGTGAGAGCTACATGCTGTTCCTGAAGCTTGATAATTTATTTAATGGAACGTCCCTGTCACATCCTTGAGAAGCTAAACTGTTCCATTTATAAACTAAGTGGCGGGAGGGTGAGTAATAGATTAGAAAATTAATGATATCTTTTTGTGGAAATGTGATTGTTATAAAAGATATAGGGGATGAATTTAGCTGATTTATATAATAATGTTATGTGGATTCGTGTCCACATTTTTCAATATTGCATAATTCAATAAGATGATTTAGTATAATGGATATACAAATAGTGCATATTGAACAAGGAAGAGTGCTGGTATGAAAAAAAATGTGACAAGAAAAGATATAGCAGAAGAAGCGGGGGTTTCCGTATCTGTGGTTTCAAGAGCTTTGAATAACAGCGGATATGTAGAAAAGGAAAAGAAAGAAAGAATACTGGACATTGCTAAGAGGGTAGGATATGTGCCAAATCCCATGGCAATGGCTTTACAGCAAAAAAGAACCAGACAGCTATTGTTTTTTTGCGGAGACCTTACAGGAACTTATTATAACCAGATGTATCATGGCATGGCCAGAGAAGCTGAAAAGAGAGGATATCATGTTCTAACCATTATGAATGAAAAGGATTTCGAAATGGTAAAGACAATGCTGGTAGACGGACTTCTTTTTCCTACGGAAGAGGTGGCAAAGGCATATGCAGAGGAAGTGGGTAAAAACTATTATCTGCCGTCTGTGACCGCCTGTTTTGACCCTTCTGTAGTTTTTGCAAAGCCTATGCCGACAGTGATTATTGATAACAGGAAGGTTTTAAATCTGGCTATAGATTATTTGAAGAAGAAAGGACATAAAAAAATAGGAATTGCAGTTCCTTTTAATGAGGGATATGCAAATTTAAGATATCGATATTGGAAAGAAAGAATGATGCAGGAAATGGGAAATGAATGTAAAAAGTATATTTTAGACGTTCAGGGAGATTTGAAAAAATCGGAAAATCCCATTGCAAAAGATGATAGAAATCTAAGCTACCAGTCAGAAGGGTTTGTTTATATGGATTTGTTCTTTTTGGGAAAACAGGCGGCAAAATTATATATTCAAGAAAAATGCAAGGCAACATCTGTAATCTGTTTTAATGATGACATGGCTTTTGGCATGATGGAAGAATTGAAAAAAAATGGGATTTCTGTACCTGAAGATGTTTCTGTTATGGGGATAGACGGTATATATACAAGAGAAAGGTATGACCCCAAACTGACAACCGTGGCAATACATCCCGAGAGGCAAGGAGCAGCCTGTGTCAATGTTTTGATAGACATTTTGGAGGGTAATAAATATAAATATATGAATTATTCATCATTTGAAATATTAGACGGTGGTACAGTAAAAGATATAGGAATTTGATAACACTCGATATATGAAAGCATAGCGCGCAGCTTTATATAGAAATAAATATGGATGGAGGAAGACAAATGAAATTTAGAAAAGCAACAGCAATGTTACTGGCAGGGGTTATGGCAGCAGGCCTCACTGCCTGTGGAGGAAGCCAGAAGGAAGGCGACCAAGGAGAAAAAGGGAAAAAGGAAAAACTGGTTATTTGGTCATGGGGAGCAGATGAAGAAAAGAAGTCTAGAGAAACAATGGTAGAAGCCTTTCAAAAAGCACATCCGGAGATTGAAGTAGAACATTCCGTGATTCCTACTGCAGACCACGTATGGGATCAGAAAATGACAGCAGCATTATCGGCAGGAACAGGACCGGATGTTATCCAGATGTCTCCCGATTACTATGGGCTATACACAGAATATTATGAAGATTTGAACCCGTATGTAGAGAAAGAAGGAATTGACTTAGATTCAGTCATTACGGATGGAATGCTGTCTCCGTATTATCGCCCGGATGGAAAGCTGGAAGCGATGCCGCTACTGGAAAACGTATTTGTTTTGGCGTATAACAAGGATATGTTTGATGAATTTGGAGTGGAGTATCCAACAGCAGACTGGACCTGGGACGACCTAGCAGAGGCTGCCAAAAAGTTTGCAGGAGGAGAGGGTGCAGATGCTACCTATGGACTGGTTAATCACTGGATTGATGCGCCGCTGTCTATTTTATGTAAAGGCGGCAATGCCTATTCTGAGGATTTAAAAACATGTGAGGTAAACAGTGAAGAGGTAAAAGCAGGATTAGATCTGTTCGGGGATCTTGTACAGAGTAAAGCTATGCCGGATGATACAGCTGCAAAGAGTCTGCCTAAGGAGCAGTTGTTTGTTTCAGGCCATGCGGCAATGTATACCCTAGGTGGATTTGAAACAAAGCTGATTGCAGAAGAGGTTGGAGAAAATTTTGAGTGGGATGCAGTGCCTATGCCTAAGGTCGAGAATGGTAAAAACAACCTTATGTATGCAACAGGATATGCGATGCTGAACACATCGGAACATAAGGATGCTGCGTGGACATTTTTGAAGGAAGCAGCTTATGCCAACGAAGATATGGCTAAAGAAACAGCAAAGGTTGGTCTTCCATCCTGTAAAAATATAGCAGAAACTTATTATAAAGATCTGTCCTATGGGCCTATTAAAAACAGCTATTTTCTTGATGGACTGGAAGGAGCAAAGCTGAACATCTGGGGGGGAGCATTTGCCGCAGCAGGAGATGTTTATACGCAGATTTGGCAGTCTGTTACAATTGATGGAAAAAGTGCAGAGGAAGCAATGGAAGAAT
>DXFK01000100.1 GCA_019114495.1 Candidatus Blautia stercoravium | reverse complement strand
CTGCATCAACAAGGGCATTTGCTTGGGATGAATCCCAGTTTCACCGAGAAGACAGAAGGCATTGCGAAAATACAGGTGCGTCAACTTTACAATTCTTGCCTGAATACTGTCTTCTTTTTCCATATCTATCATTCCGATTCTCCTTTCTTAGTTAGTCGACTAACTTATATTATGTCATATTTTACTAAATTGCAAGTCATATTTTTATATTTTACACTTTTTTTAGAAATTACTTCCAAAAAATTAATTAGTCATCTAACAGTATTATTTCGCTCTTGCACCAGTGTTTGTGTCCTGTTATAATGGTTATAATATTTTCACAGTTTAACTCAAAAAAGTATCTGTATTTAGAAAGGCAGGATTTTATATGTCACAGATAAAGAACAAAGGTTCTCTCCCCTTTAATCTCATACTTATCGGCTTTATGGGAGCAGGAAAAAGCACGGTTGCCCGCTGTTTAGGGAAAAAATGTGCTATGGAAATTATTGAAATGGATGAAGAAATTGTCCGGCGGGAGCAGAGGAGTATTCCTGAAATCTTTCAGCAGCAGGGAGAAGCCTATTTCAGGAATCTGGAGACCGGTCTTTTAAAAGAATTGCAAAAAGAAACGAATAAAATCATTTCCTGCGGCGGCGGCGCTGCACTTCGTGCAGAAAATGTAGCAGAAATGAAAAAGAATGGAAAAGTCATACTGTTGACAGCCGAACCTCAGACCATTCTGAATCGGGTAAAGTATGACAATTCCCGTCCTATTTTAAAAAATTGCAAAACCGTTGCGGATATTGCCGAATTGATGGAAAAACGCCAGGAAAAATACCTGGCTGCTGCCGACCTGGTTATTTCCACTGACAATAAGAATATTATGCAGATCTGTGAGGATATCCTGCACGCTCTCTAACGATGCTTCCCGCCTCTTGACAGTTCTGGCAGCACCACACAGAGCATGGTGACAAAGCAGGCCGTTCCACCAATAAAATTGGAAATCGGCTCTGCCAGAAAAACGCCCTTTGGTCCAAGACCTGCCACAGAGGGCAGCCACAGGGTAAGCGGTATGACAATCACCGCTTTGCGAAGCAATGAAAAAAAGATTGCCTGCTTTGCTTTTCCCAATGCGGTAAACACACTCTGTCCCGCAAACTGCAGAGACATAAAACAAAACCCAAAAAAATAAATCCGCATAGACGGCACGCCCAGCTTCAAAAGCTCTTCTCCTCCGTTAAAAAGACGGATGAACACAGCCGGAAGCAACATGGTAAAAATCCAGACTGCCGTGGTGTATACCATACATACCCCAGACATAATCTTAATGCCTGTCCGTACTCTTCCATACTCCCGCGCTCCGTAATTAAATCCCAGCACCGGCTGCGCTCCTTGGGTAAATCCCTGGGAAGGCACGCTTAACACCTCCCGCACTGAATTAACAATCGTCATAATTCCCACATACACATCTCCGCCAACGGACTGAAGCGTAATGTTGCACACCACCTGTACGGCACAGTTGGTTGCCGCCATAATAAACCCGGAAAGCCCCAGCGCCAGAATTTCCTTCATACAGCCAAAATCCGGCTTCATATACCGTCTCTGCAGTTTCAAAAGCGTCTTCTTTCCCCTGAGGAAGGACACCACCCATAAAGCTGACACTGTCTGAGAAATCACGGTAGCCACTGCTGCCCCTTTTACCCCCATGTGAAAACCGAAGATAAAAACCGGGTCTAAAATAATATTTATGACCGCGCCCATAAGCACTGTACACATACCGGTTCTGGCAAATCCCTGACAGTTGATAAAACCATTCATAGACAGGGTTATCATCACGAAGACGGTTCCCAGCAGGTAAATACTCAGATAGTCATTGGCATAGCCAAAGGTATCCCTGCTGGCTCCCAGCGCATACAGCAAAGGATCTTTTATCAGAAATCCCACCACGGTGAGAAGGATGCCCATAACAAGCGTCATGAGGAAAGAATTTCCCATAATGCGCCCGGCATTCTCCATATTCCCTCTTCCTCTCTCAATAGAACACAGCGGAGCGCCCCCGGTTCCCACAAGGTAAGAAAAAGCCGTAATGGCAGTGATGACAGGAAACGCCACGCCCAGACCTGTAAGGGCTGCCGCATTTGCTCCCGGAAGCCTGCCAATATAAACCCTGTCTACAATATTATAAAGCACATTGATAAACTGTGCCAGAATCAGAGGAAGGGACAGCCGGAAAATATTTCCCAGCATGCTTCCCCTGGAAAAATCATGTTCCTCTGCATGGCGCAGAGTTTTTACTCTTGTACCCACATTTCCACTTCCAATCTAAAAGCCCTTTATTTCTGCCGGTAAGTAGTCAGGAAGTCAGCCAGTTTATCAGCCGCCTTTCCCAGAAGCTCCACATTGGGCAGGTACACAATGCGGAAATGGTCCGGCTGTCCCCAGTTAAATCCTTTTCCGCAGGTAATGAGAATTTTCTTTTCATGAAGCAAATCCAGAGCAAATTTCTCATCATCATGAATGTTGAATTTCTCTGTATCAATCTTGGGGAAGATATAAAAAGCCGCTTTTGGCTTCACAGCAGAAAGTCCCGGTATATCTTTAATGGCATTGTAAATAAACTCTCTCTGCTCATAGATTCTGCCCCCCGGCACCAGGTATTCGTTCACACTCTGATAACCGCCAAGAGCCGTCTGCACCACAGCCTGGGCCGGCACATTGGAACACAGGCGCATATTGGAAAGCATATTTAAGCCCTCTATGTATCCCTTTCCCTTTTCCTTTGCCCCGCTTAACACCATCCAGCCGCAGCGGAAGCCTGCAATCATATGAGATTTGGAAAGTCCGTTTAAGGTTACGCAGAACAAATCCGGCGCCAAAGATGCAATGGATGTATGGGTAATGCCATCCATAACCAGACGGTCGTAAATCTCGTCTGAAAAAATCATCAGTTCGTGTTCTCTTGCCACGTCTACAATCTTCTGCAGCACCTCTTTTGGATACACCGCTCCAGTAGGATTGTTTGGATTAATCAGGACAATGGCCTTTGTCTTATCTGTAATTTTACTCTTAATATCTTCCACATCCGGATACCACTCCGACTGCTCATCACAGATATAATGCACCGCTTTTCCTCCTGCCAAAGTTACACAGCCGGTCCAGAGGGGGTAATCCGGGGAAGGCACCAGAATTTCGTCTCCGCTGTCCACCAATCCCTGCATAGCCATGTTAATCAGTTCACTGACACCATTTCCTGTATAAATATCATTGATAGACACATTGGGAATCTTTTTAAGCTGACAATACTGCATGATGGCTTTCCGGGCTGCAAAAATCCCCTTAGAATCCGAATATCCCTGACTTTCCCTCAAAGTATAAATCATATCCAGAATGACTTCTTCCGGAGCTGAGAACCCGAACGGCGCAGGATTGCCGATATTCAGTTTTAAAATATCAATTCCGCTTTCCTGCATCCGGTTCGCTTCGTCCAGAACCGGTCCCCTTACGTCATAGCATACATTGTCCAGTTTTGATGATTTCTGAAATGTTCTCATATTTCTGCCCTCGTTTTCTTTTTTATAACAATAAATTTTATCACTTTAGTCTGGGAAACTCAACTATTTTCCCGAATCTTTTGGAAATATCCCTGTATCTCCCGCTCATACCCATTGTCTGTTGGACGATAAAATACTCTGCCTTCCAATTCGGACGGCAGATACTGCTGCTTTACATAATGATTGGGATAATCATGAGCATACTGGTATCCTATACCATGCCCCATTTTGGCTGCCCCTTTGTAATGAGAATCCTGAAGATGAACCGGCACGGTGGTTTTCATAGAGCGCACCGCCTCCATGGCCTCGTCCACGGCCAGATAAGCCGCATTGCTCTTAGGCGCACTGGCTACATAAGTGACCGCTTGAGCCAGAGGAATCCGCGCTTCCGGCATGCCAAGACGCTCTACTGCCTGAGCTGCCGCTACCGCTACCTGTAGTGCCTGAGGGTCTGCATTTCCCACATCCTCTGCCGCACAAATCATAATTCTGCGGGCAATAAATTTAATGTCTTCCCCTGCGTACAGCATTTTAGCAAGGTAAAATACCGCTGCGTCCGGGTCAGACCCCCGCATACTTTTAATAAACGCAGAAATCGTGTCATAATGGTTGTCTCCTGTCTTGTCATAGCGCACTACCCGCTTCTGAATACACTGAGACGCTGTTTCCAAATCAATATGAATTTTCCCGTCTTCGCTCTTTTCCGTAGTTAAAACTCCCAGTTCCAAAGCGTTTAAGGCCGCCCTGGCGTCGCCTCCTGAAATGTCTGCCAGAAATTCTTTGGCCTCGTCCTCCAATACGGCACCATAGCTTCCCATTCCCCGCTCCGTATCTGTGACAGCCCTCTCCAGCAGTTTGCAGATATCTTCTTTTTTCAAAGGCTTTAATTCAAAGACAATGGAACGGGAAATCAAAGCTCCATTTACCTCAAAATAAGGATTTTCCGTGGTAGCGCCGATTAAAATCAACGTGCCGTCCTCTACAAAAGGGAGCAGATAGTCCTGCTGCCCCTTATTGAACCGGTGAATCTCGTCTACAAACAAAATCGTTTTTTTTCCATACATACCGAGGTGCTGCTGTGCCTCCTTCACCACTTCCTCCATATCTTTTTTTCCGGCAACTGTAGCATTAATCTGCTTAAAACGGGAACTGGTGGTATTGGCAATGACCTTGGCCAGCGTCGTTTTTCCGGTTCCCGGAGGGCCGTAAAAAATCACACTTCCCAGTTTATCCGCCTTAATGGCACGGTAGAGGAGTTTATCTTTTCCAATGATATGTTCCTGACCTGCCACCTCCTCTAAGGTACGCGGCCTCATGCGGGACGCTAGGGGCGATTCGTTCTCCAAAGTCTGTTCTTTCATATAATCAAATAAATCCATACGCTTCTCCTATTCCAACAGCAGTTCATCTACTGAAACAAATTCATAACCCTGCTTTTTCAGTATATCTGCAATCTGCAAAGCCGCATCTACAGAAGACTGAAAAATATCGTGCATTAAAATAATATCACCTTCGTGCACATCTTTCACTACCCTTTTCACAATTTTTTCTGTATTTTCCGTTGTCCAGTCCAAAGAATCCACATTCCAGGACACCGGAATCATGGTAATTTCAAAGTCCAGATTCTTTTTCCACTCACCAAAAGGAGGACGGACAAAAGAGGTACAGATTCCCGTATTTTCATAAATTTTATTACAGGTCATCAGAATTTCCTCCTCTGCCTGGGCTTCCGAAAGGTTTTTCAGATTGACATGGTGATAGGTGTGATTGCCAATGAGATGTCCCTCCTCCTGCATACGCTTTACAATGCTCTCATTTCCATCAATATTTTTCCCAATGAGAAAAAAGGTGGCACGAATATCTCTTTCTTTTAATCCATCCAGCAATTTTTCTGTATAAATGCTGTGAGGGCCGTCATCAAAGGTCAAAGCAATCTGAGGATGTTCCTGGTCTAAAAGCTCCCCTGCCGTCTCCCTGGCTTTTTTCATTCCATTTCCCGCATATCCAAAAACTGCCAGAAACAGCAGCACACACATGAGCGTTAACCATTTTTTCATCTTCGTCTTCCTCTGCCTATCCTCTTTTTTCTGTATAATATATGCAGTGTTTCTTTTTATTTTCGCTGTAAATCCTTCTGTAGATAGAATCCTGCTCTTGACAGAAGCCTTACCTCCCATTACAATATTTTTGAATCTTGACAAAAAAAGTAAGGAGCGTTTATGACAAATCGAAAAACTATGACTACTGTCTGTTGTCTGCTTGGATTGGCGGTACTTATAGCCTTTGCAGTCTTCTACCAGAAAAAAGAAAAGCAGGCAGAACCAATATCCGCAACTGCCTTTAAGCTGAATACCATTGTCACAGTAACCATTTACGATTCCAAAAATCAGAAGCTGGCAGATGAAGCCATAGCCCTGTGCGATAAATACGAAAAGCTGTTCAGCCGCACTATGGAATCCAGCGAATTGTATCAACTGAACCACGGTACGCTGCCAAAAGAAGGAAATGCCTTTGTATTAAGCGGGGAAACTGCGGAACTGATTCAGAAAGGGTTGGAATACGGAAGAGTCTCTGACGGGGCTTTTGACATTGCCATAGAGCCGGTATCCTCTCTCTGGGATTTTACTTCCGGAAAAAAGGACATCCCTTCCCAGGAAGACATCTCAAAGGCTCTGCCCCTGGTCAATTACAAAGATGTACAGCTTGACGGAAATCTGCTGACCTTTGCAAAAGAAGGCATGGGATTGGATTTGGGGGCCATTGCCAAGGGCTATATTGCAGACCGTATCAAAGACTATCTCCTGGAGCAGGGAGTAAAAAGCGCCACCATCAATCTTGGCGGAAACGTTCTCTGTGTGGGAGAAAAGCCAGAGGGAACCCCATTTAAAATCGGTATCCAAAAGCCCTTTGCAGACCGCAGCGAAACCATTGCGGTTATGAATATTTCAGATAAATCTGTGGTTTCATCCGGAATTTATGAACGATATTTTGAAAAGGACGGGAAAATTTACCACCATATTTTAAATCCCGCTACAGGATATCCCTATGACAACCATCTGGTGTCTGTCACCATTATTTCCGATAAATCCGTGGATGGGGACGGACTTAGCACCTCCTGCTTTGCACTGGGACTGGACAAAGGCATGGAACTCATCAACAGCCTGCCGGATGTACAGGCGGTGTTTATCACAGATGATTATGAACTGCATTACAGCGACGGATTTGAAAAAGAAATTTCTATGGCAGATGTAAAATAGAAAAAAGAAGTGCACAGGTCATTTTCCGGCCTGCAGCACTTCTTTCTTTTCTTAATAAATACTAAGTATCATATAAATAAATCCCATGGAAAGCATTTCTACCGGAAGTCCCCGGAACGCTTTCCCTGTATTGGCAAATTTCAGTGTTTTCTGTACAGACCAGAACAGCACCAC
>DXFK01000099.1 GCA_019114495.1 Candidatus Blautia stercoravium | reverse complement strand
ACATTTTCTCTGTTTCCTCCTGATACTGGGATACCAGCTTTTTAAAATTGTTTTTTTCCATGAGGCGGTTCAGCCAGTTGGACTTTATCCCTGTTCCCTGTAAAGCAGGAAGAGAACTTCCCAAGCTGAACCATACTTTTGTGTTCATCATTTTTCTGTAACGCTTTACAAAACGTTCTACATTGTATTCTCTGGAACAACTCAGTACCGCCTGAGGATTCCAACTGTTAATTTCGTTTATCACCCGGTCCGTCTGATCTGCCTCCATATCCGTCAAGCTATCATTTCCCAGAATGACAATATCCGGATACTGCTCCTTGAGATAGTTGCAGAACTTTTCCGTATCCTCTTCCTTTTCGCCCAGAATAAAAATACGGTTTTTATATAAATTCAACAGCCAGAACAAAGTTCCGAAAAATCCGTGCTCGGATATTTCACTCTCCCAAGCCTCATCCTGAAGTCCGGCAGCTTTTACAATCTCCGGTTCATCTACCACAGCCTTGTCCAGAGTCTCAATATATTCCTTGAGTTCTTCGTCTTTCTGGGCTGCAATCAGCAATTTCATTGTAATAACCCCGTAAGTAGCCAGCGTATCCTCATACCAATGCTGGTTAATGCTTTCCATAATATCCTCGGCATAGCATTTTTCTACGGAAATCCCCATGATCTCTATTTTTTCACTCATACGCATTCTCCGCTCTACACATATTCTATCAATATAGCAGAATTTTTCTCTAATATCAAGTATCTTTTTCTAATTGTTTCATAAGATACCGTCCTACCACTGGGGAAAAACCCGAAATATCCCGTATATAAGCAAAATCTTTCCCAAAAATTTTCTTTTCCGCTGCCAAGTCTTTCTCTTCTCCGGCAAATACACCCAGGACGCAAATACCCTGACTTCTCAGCTTCCGTACTTCAAATCCCGTATCCTTTATGGCATATTCCCCATGATATGGCTGTGGATTCTTGGCATTTGGCCGGTTTAAAATCACGTCATAGGGCCGCCCGTCACTTAACACAATGAGGATTTTGTGCTCTTCCTCTCTGGCTGAAAGCCCATATCCCGCTGCCTTTATGGCCAGTCCGTCCCGGTTGTTGGAGGAAGTCACATACTCAAAAATATTGCTGTTTTCTCTTCTGTCCGCATCATAGTCCCGAAATTCATGAAGAATGGTATAATCCCAAAATGTACAGAAGCTCATAACTCTGTGGGCAATTCCCACATTGCTCAGGGCTTCGCTTAAAATATAAGCCTGTATGGCTACCTGGCCCTGTCTGGAACGCTGGGAACCACTGGCATCAATCAGTACGTCCACCACAAAGCTTCCACGATCCTGATACAGGCAGCGCTCAAACACTCTGGCATCCTTAGACCGTCCGATTCTCCAAAGACGGGGAGGAAGAATCCGTCCTCTGTCCGAAAGAATCTCCTCTGCCTCCTCCCGCAAAGTCAGAGCTTTCTTCAGCATATCTGTTAAAATTCGGATATTATTCTTTACAATTCTGTGGTTATCATAATACTCATACAGGTTTTTGTCTTTCTGCTTTCTGGCATACTCATACTGGTAATTGCGCAGAACCGGTGTTTTCAAAATGCCCCTGGTGAAATACAGACTGCAGTCTCCGTGGATGCCTCTGCACATCAGTTGGTTTACACGTTTCTCTTCCATTTCCGTTAAGAACGTCTTACCGTAATTGCGCTCTACATAAGAATACATCCTCTCCAGTGCTTTTTCATCCACCACCAGAACCCGTTTTTTATCTTCTTTCTGCTCTGTCTTCTCTTCTTTTTCCGCCTTTTCCAACATATCCAGATTCGTCATATTCTGTGCTACCTGGTCCAGGTAAGTCTCCAGCGCATCCTCCAGTTCCTCTTCTTTCAGATAATCCTTCCAGGAAAACTCCGCCAGTTCCTCATTCGTTACAGCCAGCACATCCTCCAGACTGCCATGCCTGCGTTCAAAATACGGGTCTGCAATCTCATTGTACAGCAGGTCTGTGGTCCGAATAATATCCATGGTGCTTTCGGCGTGTTCCAATTCTTCTATCCGATCCATCCAGTTCCTCATTCGGGCTGCAGTCGGCTCTTTTCCGTTTAAAACTTCTTTAAACAGCGCCAGTTTCAGCTGTCCTGTAAGAGTTTCCTGCAGACGGGCAAAATCCATTTCCAAGATATCCTCGCAGGCTTTTCTGCGGATATTGGCAACGCCTTCCCTCTCCGCTGTAATCCTTGCGGAAACAGCGAATTCAATACACAGCTGTGCCAGCTGCATCAGAGGAGCTTCTATGCCATGGAGATAGATTTTTTTCACCAGATACATGGAAAATGCTTCCCTGTCAAAATATCTTGCAAAAGCCCCCTGCTTAATGCCATCGTATAAAGCCACATACCGGGAACGGGCAAATGCCGCCAAATCCGGCTTAAAATCCAGTGCATAATCCCCGCTCACAGTCCACATGAGATTTTTTATTCGGTTTTCCAGTTCCAGTTCCAATTCATCCATAAGCTATCCTCTGCTTCAAACTTCGCTTTATTTCTCAGTCTTCAAATACATCCCGGGGTGTCCAGTTATCCGGGATTCTGGTCATCACCACATCCTGCACAATTTCCTTTTCAAACATATCAAAGCATTTGTTTACCACGCCCATTTTCACTGCCAAAGCCGGGGAAAGCCCCTGCCGTATGGTCTTTAATGCTCCCAGCATTCCCCGCAAATCCAGAGCCTTTGTGGTAATTTCCCCGTTCTGTGCCTTCAGCTGAAGGTCCATAAACAATCCTATCCACTGCTTCATGGCAGAATTTTTCAATTTTGGAAAACAGGACTGAAAAATAAAGGTCAGAGTCTCTTCATCCTGGGCCGGCATATCAATCACCAGAAAACGGGAAACCAAAGCTTCATTTAATTCTTTTGTACCCGCATAGCCGTAATTCATGGTACCGATAAATCTGGCTGCCGGGTCTATGTCAATCTTATCATAACCGGGGACATCAATGCAGCGGCGATAATCCAAAGCTGCATGAAGAACAGAAACCGCATCATTTTTTGCCATATTGACTTCATCTAAAATCCCAAATCCGCCATACTGGGCGCAGCGATAAATACTGCCCTTACGAAGCTTCACTTCATTATCAAGAAAAGTGTCTGTTCCAATTAAGTCTCCGCTGTCCGTGTTCACATGAAATGATACATTATAAACCGGACGTCCAAAAATCCATGCCAGATTCTCTGCCAGCACGTTCTTTCCCGTGGCCTTAGCTCCGGTAAGCAGCAGATTTTCTCCCTCCAGGAGAGCCGCAATGGCCATCTCCAACACTTCTTTTCCATAAAAAGCCATGTCGGGCTTTACAATACGCCGTTTTTCCTCTTCCTCTACAAAATTCCGGCTGCGAAATTCCTCAACGCCTCTGATAAGGTTCTTGTCTATGTTCTGGTTCTCCAGAAACGCTACTGTCTGTTCCATATTCTCCCTTTCTGATTTTTTCTTTTAAAGAAGAAAGCTGCCGCACTAAACACCTTTTAAGAATATTTAATGCGACAGCCCTCCTGACTCTTTCCTATACCTCAAACAGCAAATCACCGTAGGACGGCATAGGCCAGATTTCTTTATCCACAATCATTTCCAGTTCATCTATTGGTTTTCTCAGTTTTTCCATAGCAGGAACCACCTGACGGCGGTAGAAAAATGCCTTGTCTTTTGCATCTTCCATAGCCCAGGCCTGCTCTGTTACCGTGTGCAGGGCATCCAGCGCTTCTTTTGTCTCTTTTAACAGTGCAGAAGTTTCCCGTAAAAGCTCTGTCTGTACATCTACATCCAGAACTCCTGCCGCTACAATGGCATTAATGGAATCCGCCAGCTGTCTGGCATAACGGATAACTGCAGGAATAATCTGTTTTCCCGCCACATCCAGCATAGTTCTTGCCTCGATATTAATGGCTTTGGCATAAGCTTCGTATTTGATTTCTCTTCTGGACTCCAGTTCAGCTTTTGTAAAGACGCCGAATTCCTCAAACAGCTTTACAGCTTTCTCTGTAGTCAGGGTATCAATGGTTTCCACCATGCAGGTGAGATTCGGAAGTCCTCTTCTCTCTGCTTCCTTCACCCATTCCTTAGAATAACCGTTTCCGTTGAATACGATTCTCTGATGTTCCGTGAAGTTTTTCTTCATCAAATCATGGACTGCTACTTCAAAGTCTTCTGCTTTTTCCAGAATGTCGCAGGCTTCTTTAAAAGCCTGTGCCACAATAGTATTCAGCACCACATTAGCCGGTGCAATGGAATCCCTGGAACCCACCATACGGAATTCAAATTTATTTCCTGTAAAAGCAAAGGGTGAAGTTCTGTTACGGTCTGTGGTATCCCGCATAAATTCAGGGATTGCCTTTACCCCCGTCTCCAGTTTTTCACTTTCAATACTGTGGTCTGCCATACCGGTGGTAATCAACTGATTCATCACATCAGTCAGCTGGTCACCCAAAAATACAGAAATAATGGCAGGAGGCGCTTCGTTTGCACCCAGACGGTGGTCATTTCCCACATCTGCTGCAGATTCTCTTAACAGGTCCGCATGGGTATCCACTGCTTTTAACACACAGCTTAATACCAAAAGGAACTGAATGTTTTCGTGAGGCGTAACGCCCGGTTCCAGCAGATTGTGGCCCGTATCTGTAGTTAAAGACCAGTTGTTGTGCTTTCCGGAACCATTGACACCAGCAAAAGGTTTTTCATGGAGAAGACACTTCATGCCGTGCTGAGAAGCCACACGTTTTAAAGTCTGCATTACAATCTGGTTGTGGTCTACTTCCACATTGGCTTCTGCGTAAATCGGCGCCAGTTCATGCTGGGCCGGCGCTGCTTCGTTGTGCTGTGTCTTGGCCGTTACCCCCAGCTTCCAAAGCTCCTCATTTACCTGCTTCATATAGGCGGAAACCTTCTGGCGAATGGTTCCCAGATAATGGTCATCCAATTCCTGACCCTTGGGAGGCATAGCGCCAAACAGCGTTCTTCCGGTAAATACCAAATCTTTTCTCTTTCTGAATTTTTCGTTGCTTACCAGGAAATATTCCTGCTCTGCCCCTACAGAAGGAATGACTCTCTTTGCCGTGGTGTCTCCGAATAGGCGGATAAGGCGCAGAGCCTGAGTATTGATAGCCTGCATGGAACGCAGAAGCGGTGTTTTCTGGTCAAGAGCTTCTCCCGTGTAAGAACAAAATGCCGTAGGAATACATAACGTGGCACCTGCAGCGTCATGACGGACAAAGGCAGGAGAAGTACAATCCCAGGCTGTATATCCTCTGGCCTCAAAAGTGGCTCTTAACCCTCCTGAAGGAAAGGAAGAAGCGTCTGGTTCGCCTTTAATCAGTTCTTTTCCGGAAAAACTCATCAGTACCTTGCCATTGGGAAGAGGTGCCGTAATAAAAGAGTCGTGCTTTTCCGCTGTTACTCCGGTAAGCGGCTGAAACCAATGGGTATAATGAGTGGCACCTTTTTCAATGGCCCACTCTTTCATTTCGTGAGCAATGACATCCGCCATCTCCTGGGATAACTCTTTTCCCTCTAATATGGTCTGCTTCAAATCTTTGTAAACTTTTTTGGGAAGACGCTGCTGCATTACTTCATCATCAAAAACATCTTCCCCGAAAATCTCAGATACATTGATATATTCACTCATTTCTGTGTTCCTTCCTCTCATGCGGTATATAATCTTCCCAAACATTTATAGCCCTGAAACTGTTTCTAAGATACCGCAAAATTTTCCATAATGCAAGTATTTTTTTGCCGACTTGCAAATGCAGACAAAGATTCCCTTGCTATCTTCTGCAGAAAATCCCAAATGCAAGAAGCAGCAGACACATACCGCTTATCCAGGACAAATCCCGGTTGGTTTTTTTCTGAAATCGGCTGCCCATCTCCCAGCCTGCCTTCATCATTCCCATACCGCCCAGGAAAGCCCCTGCTGCCAGCAGCCACTCTCCAGACTGCATAAGACCAGTCCCCAATCCGGCGGCCAGACTGTCCGCAGACAGTACAAATGCCAGAATAAATCCCTCTTTCATAGTCAAAACTTTCACAGCACAGGAATTTTTCTCTTTCCGAAAGAAAAAACTCATGATCCTGTAAATTCCCAAAAAAGACAACAGAAGAATTCCCGCCCAGCAGGTCAGACTGTCCGGGAGAAGGGAAGAAAAAAAATTTCCCGTCAGCACAGCTGCCCCCAAAAGAGAGCTCATAATCAAATTCATTCCTGCCACAATGAAAAACGGCATTTTTGTTTTTGTCATGCCATATGCAAAACTGACCACAAAGGCATCTGTGGTCAGTGCAAGAATCAGTAAAATCCCATCAACGATTTTGATTTCACCCATTGCGTAACCTGATTTCTCTATTTTTATTATCATATGAAGAAACCGGGTGCACAGGTTCCTGCGTTTATTCCTCCGGAGTATGAATCAGGGGAACTTCCCCGTTTCGCGGCAGTACAATCTGTACAGCATGTTTCATGTTTTCTATCTCCACGCTTCTGTGTTCTCCGCCAAATTCGCCGTCCAGTGTCCAGGAAATTTCTTCTCCACACTGCATACGCAACGTTGTAGTTTTAAATACTTCTATCATTTTGGATTCCCCCGGTCCCACCAGGGATGCAATAATTTCATTCAATTCCAGAATATTTTTGGGTTTTCGGATCAGCATGACTTCAAAGACACCATCGTCCAGCATAACATCCGGACCCGTCAGACGTTTAAATCCACCTACTGAAGTGGCATTGCTGACCATACCGAAAATAAAATCTCCCGACAACTCGCCTTGGTCACTTTCTACCTGCAGGCTGTAAGACTTGATATTAAAAAGCCGCTGTGTTCCTTCTAATATATAGGCAGCATGTCCTAGAATATTTTTCATATCCTGATTCGTTTCATAAGACACATCCGTAAACAACCCGAATGCCGCAATATAGACAAAGTAATCGTCGTTAAACCGTCCCACATCAAAAGCGTGAGGCAGTCCCTCTACAATGTCGGTAGCGGCCTGCAGCATATTTTTTGAAATATGAAAGCTGTTGGCAAAATCATTGGTGCTTCCGGAAGGTATATAGCCAATGGGATTGGTATGTCCCCCCATCATCATTCCTGTAACAATTTCATCCAGTGTACCGTCTCCGCCGCTTGCTACCACAATGTCATAGTCCGCCGCCTTTTTTCTGGTCACCTTCAATCCATCCATATAGCACTGGGTGGGGTGAACTGTAACCTCATATCCTCCTTTGACAAAAATATCCAGAATATCCATCAGACGGTTTTTAATGCTGCCTTTGCCGGACCGCGGGTTAAATATAAAAAGCATTTTCTTACTCATTCAAATGGCCTCCTGTAAATTCGGAAAAAAAAGGTGTCCCCAAAGCAAATACCGCAACGGTCTTGCTTTTGGTCCACCTTCTTTCATCTGCTACATCTATGTTCTTACACTAACTCCAGAACTACTTCCATAGCTGCATCACCTTTACGAGGTCCGATTTTGATGATTCTTGTGTAACCACCGTTACGGTCAGCGTATTTTGGTGCGATTTCTGTGAATAATTTGTCTACTAAATCAACTTCTTTAGTGTTTTTCTTCTTTCCAGCAGCAGCTGTTGGAACTTCTTTCACCGGGTAAAGAACTTTTAACATCTGTCTTCTGGCATGTAATCTGGAAGGAGCATCCTTCTTGATTTCTTTCTGTACTTCATCGTATACGGTAACTTTCTTTCCGTCAACAACTTCTTTTACTCTCTTACCATCAGCGTCTTTACGAGCAACTTTAGCTGTAACAGTTACTGTTTCAAAGTTGTCTTTTTCACGAACAGCCATAGCAATCAGACCGTCAGCGATTTTGCGAACTTCTTTTGCTTTTGTTTCAGTAGTAACAATTTTTCCGTGGTATAACAGATTTGTTACCTGGTTTCTAAGTAAAGCTTTTCTCTGGTCAGCAGTTCTGCCCAATTTTCTATATTTTGCCATTTTAGATTTCCTCCATTTGTGGAACAATGCGCCATGCTCTCTTCGGTCTTACTGACGCACTGCTTTTCTTCCATAAATTTGTCCTAAAGGCTTACTCCTCGCTTGGATTTAACTGTAAGCCTAATTCTTTTAATTTTGCCAAAACTTCTTCTAATGACTTACGGCCCAGGTTACGAACCTTCATCATATCTTCGGAAGTACGGTTGCAAAGCTCTTCCACGGTATTAATACCAGCACGTTTTAAGCAGTTGTAGGAACGAACAGACAGTTCTAATTCGTCAATGTTCATTTCCAGAACTTTTTCTTTATCATTGTCTTCCTTTTCAATCATGACTTCTGCAGTCTTTGCACTTTCAGAAAGGTCAATGAAGAGGCTTAAATGCTCGCTTAATACCTTAGCAGCAAGGCTGACAGCCTCGTCTGCGTCCAGTGTTCCGTTTGTGTAAATATCCAGAGTCAGCTTATCAAAGTCTGTAACCTGACCTACACGGGTATTTTCAACGGCCATATTCACACGCTCAACCGGAGTGTAAATTGCATCTACAGCAATCATACCGATTGGCATGTCATCTGATTTTCCTTTATCTGCGCTTACATATCCGCGGCCTTTGGTAATGGTCAGTTCTGCATTGAACTTGCAGCCTGTGCCGCCATTTAAGGTAGCAATTACCTGCTCCGGATTTAAGATTTCCAAATCCTGGTCAACCTGGATATCTGCACCTGTCACAACGCCTTCGCCTTCAAACTCGATATATGCGGTTTTCGGCTCATTGCTGTCGCTTACGTTCTTAATCGCCAGATTTTTCAGATTCATGATGATTTCCGTCACATCTTCTTTGACACCCGGCATAGAACTGAATTCATGGAGAACACCGTCAATTTTCACCTGGCTTACAGCGGCACCCGGTAAAGAAGAAAGCATAATTCTTCTTAAAGAGTTGCCAAGTGTAATACCATATCCTCTTTCCAGTGGTTCTACCACGAATTTCCCATATCTCTTATCATCAGACATTTCTGTGATTTGAATTTTGGGTTTGTTAAAATCGAACATGCAAAGCCCTCCTTGCTACGCGCACAATTCACTTCTTAATTATTTAGAATACAACTCGACAATTAACACTTCGTTAACCGGTACGTCGATTTCTTCTCTTGTAGGAAGTGCTTTTACTTCGCCCTTTAATGCTTCCTGGTCTACATCTAACCAAGCCGGAACCAGACGTCCGCCGGTTACTTCAAGGATATCTTTGTATCTCTGAGAACCTTTGCATTTTTCTTTAATTTCGATAACATCGCCAGCTTTTACTAAGTAAGATGGAATGTTTACCTGTTTTCCGTTTACCAGTACATGTTTGTGGTCAACAATCTGTCTTGCTTCTTTTCTTGTTCTTGCAAGTCCAAGACGGAATACTACGTTGTCCAGACGTGTTTCCAACATAACCATCAGGTTTTCACCTGTCTGTCCTGGTCTCTGGTCTGCTTTTTTGTAGTAGTTACGGAAAGGTTTTTCCAGAACACCGTAGATGAATTTTGCTTTCTGTTTTTCTCTTAACTGAAGCCCGTATTCGGACACTTTTCTATTTGCTCTTTTTAACTGTCTGGTAGATTTTTTGTCAATTCCCAGATATACAGGGTCAAGACCTAAGGATCTACATCTTTTCAGAACTGGTACTCTATTTACTGCCATGATTCACTGACCTCCTAATTAGACTCTTCTGCGTTTTGGTGGACGACAACCATTGTGTGGAACCGGAGTTACATCTTTAATGCTTGTAACTTCAATACCGCAAGCTGCCAATGCACGGATTGCTGCTTCTCTTCCTGAACCAGGTCCTTTTACAAAAACGTCAACAGTCTTCAGACCATGGATAATTGCTGCTTTAGCAGCTGTTTCTGCAGCCATCTGAGCTGCATATGGAGTAGATTTCCTTGAACCTTTAAATCCCAGACCACCGGCACTTGCCCATGATAAAGCATTTCCTTCAGCATCTGTCAATGTAACGATTGTGTTATTGAAAGAAGACTGGATATGTGCCTGTCCGCGTTCAACGTTTTTCTTAACACGCTTTTTTGTCACTTTTTTTGTAACTTTAGCCATTTTTAAACTAACCTACTTTCTCTAATATTTAAACTCAACTGTAATTTTCATAATTCAGGCCACCGCCTGTATTGCAACAAAAAATTATTTCTTCTTGTTAGCAACAGTTCTCTTAGGACCTTTTCTTGTTCTTGCGTTTGTTTTTGTTTTCTGTCCACGAACAGGAAGCCCTTTACGATGACGGATTCCTCTGTAGCATCCGATTTCCTGAAGTCTCTTAATGTTCAGAGCGATTTCTCTTCTCAAATCACCTTCTACAGGAATCTGTAACTCTTCGATTGCGTCACGGATTTTTCCTACTTCTTCGTCAGTAACATCTCTGACACGAGTGTCAGGATTTACGCCTGCCTTCTCTAAGATACGGTTTGAGCTTGCTCTACCGATTCCGTAGATGTATGTCAAGCCGATTTCAATACGTTTTTCTCTTGGTAAGTCTACACCAGCTATACGAGCCATGTATTTGTTCCTCCATTTTCTGTTAATATTGTTCCTAATTGAGACACAAAAAACTGACGGGGTCTTCTGCGTCCAGCCGCAAAATAATTTTACGCAGCCTTTCCGGTATTTGGCAGATACCGGTATTAAGCAATATTCCGGGTCATCGAAACCGCGCACCGCACGCTCCGACAACAGGAACCATCCTCGGTAAACAGTTCCCTCAGGGTCTAAAACCGCCCTGGATTCTAATATCACTATATTTAATCAGTACGAACAACGCATCCTTGCGTTTCATACTGCAGCCGCACTAAAATTCACACAAATCAATGTCACAACTCTGCTATAAATTTCAGAGATTAGCCCTGACGCTGTTTGTGTTTTGGGTTTTCACAGATAATTCTGATACTTCCCTTTCTTTTGATAACCTTGCACTTTTCACAAATTGGTTTTACAGATGATCTAACTTTCACTGTTCTTCCTCCTTTCTGAGCATAAAAGTACGCTTTATATAATAGCACCTCTCTAACAAGAATGCAAGAGCTTTTTTCACAAATTTTGTAATCTCCTGCACTCTTTTTCTCACTTCCTGATTTCTTGGTTTTCTAAACCTCTTTTTCTTCTATTTCCTTTCGGCCCAGCCGGACGTCCTCCATAAATTCCGCCAAATCTTCCGGCAGATGTTCAAACAGATACGTTCCGCCCTTTTTCTGCTTTTCTATATAATATTCCCGGATTTCCTGCTTCATCATCTGGATTTCTTCCTGCAGATTTCTGGCTGACATTCTGGTGGCTCCCTGTCCCAGGATAATCACCTGTTCCAGTGCGTCAGACGTAGCCACAGTCACATAATGTTTTTTTCCGATTTCATGTACTGTCTTTTCAATATACTGGTCTGCAGTTTCCGCTTCCTTTGTGTAAACCACATGGATATTGTGGTATTTCTCCACAGCCCCCTGGCCGCCTTCCACCCGGTAAGCGTCAAATACCAGAATCAACGTACATTTTTTATATCCCTGGTAATTGCATAGAATATCCATTAGCTTATTCCTGGCGCCTTCCATACTGGTTTTTGCAAGTTCATTTAAATCTTGCCATGCAAAAATAATATTGTATCCGTCCACCAACAGATACTCTTTTTCTTTCTCCTTCTTCTTTCCCCCGCTTTTTCCGGAAGACGAATCAAAAGAAACACTGCGCACAGTTTTCTGAAATCCATTTTTCTCCCGCCTTACAGGCCCATAAGTCCTGGCAAAAATTTCTTCCAGTTCCTTTTCATCCAGGCGAATCTGAGAAAAACTGCGTGGCACGGTCCTGGCTGTTTCTACCTGCACCTCTTCTTTCTTTTTAACGGATTCCACATGGGCATATTCATCTACTTTATCCCAACTGACTGTAAAACCCGCGCCATGGGAACAGAACACAGAACCCGTAGGATTTTCCACATCTGCTTCGGAATCATATCCAATTGTTTCCAGAACTTCCTCCTGGTTGTGGCAGGGTTCGTATCCTTTCAAAGTACAAAACAGTCTTCCCCTGCCGCCTGTATAGGAAGTCACCTCTCTTTGATAGCCGCCCATGGTCACTGCCGGGGCTGTTCCCGTAAGTACAGCCATCTCTTCCTCCAATTCTGGTCCGGCAAAGGTTCCGCTCATCTTCTGAATATCCGTCATGGCCCTTCCCACCAGTTCCTGAGGCACTTCCAGACGGTATTCGTACACAGGTTCCAGAAGGATACTCTTTGTCTTTTTTAAACCCTGCCGCACAGCCCGGTAAGTGGCCTGCCTAAAATCTCCGCCTTCCGTATGTTTGATGTGTGCTCTCCCCGCTGTCAGCGTAATTTTCATATCCGTAATATCCGCTCCTGCAAGAACACCCTTGTGATTTTTCTCAGCCAGATGGGTAAGCACCAGTCTCTGCCAGTTTTTATCCAATATGTCCTCGCTGCAGGAGGAGGCAAACTGCAGTCCTTTTCCTCTCTCCAGGGGTTCCAGCAGAAGATGTACCTCCGCATAGTGGCGCAGAGGCTCAAAGTGGCCGATTCCCTCCGCAGGCTCTGTAATGGTTTCCTTATATACGATACTTCCAGAGCCAAATTCCACCGAAACACCGAATCGTTCCTGTATCAGGTTCTTTAAAATTTCAATCTGCACCTCTCCCATGACCTGAGCATGAATTTCTCCCATCATTTCATTCCACACAATATGAAGCTGCGGCTCTTCCTCCTCCAACTGTCGTAACTGCAGAAGTATTCTATGTACATCACAGCCCTTCGGCAGCTGGATTTCATAAGTAAGCACCGGAGCCAGCAGCGGACTGACGGATTCTTTTTCCATGCCCAGTCCTTCTCCTGCAAAGGTTTTGGTAAGCCCTGTTACTGCACAGATAGTTCCTGACGGCGCTTCGCTGACTGTACGGAAACCTGCCCCTGCATATATTCTTATCTGGTCTGCTTTTTCCTCCCAGTCTTTTCCCTGCAGCACCTGCTTCACTTTCAGGCTGCCGCCTGTAACCTTCATGTGAGTCAGACGGTTTCCCTTATCATCTCTGGAAATCTTGAAAATTCTGGCGCCGAACTCCTCTCCATACTCCGGCTCTTTTATATAGGTTTCCAGTCCCTCCAGAAGTTCTTTCACCCCGAAGGATTTCAGCGCAGAACCAAAGAAACATGGAAATATTTTCCGTTTGGTAATAAGTTTTTTTATCTCAGAAACAGAAATCTCCCCTTCTTCTAAATATGTTTCCAGCAAACGTTCATCACACATGGCAACTTCTTCTAAGATGTCCTCTTTTTTCCTGTCCTGCCCAAAATCAATACACCTTTCATCCAGCTTTCTCTGCAGTTCCAAAAGCAGCACTCTTCTGTCCGTGCCTTCCTGGTCCATTTTATTAATGAAAAGAAACACCGGAATCTTATACTGTTTCAGCAGCCGCCAAAGTGTCTCCACATGCCCCTGGATGCCGTCTGCGCCGCTGATAAGCAGCACTGCGTAATCCAGCACCTGCATGGTTCTCTCCATTTCTGCTGAAAAATCCACGTGCCCCGGTGTATCCAGAAGAGTGAAGAACTTTTCTCCCAACTGAAAGCCCGCCTGTTTGGAAAAAATGGTAATGCCTCTTGCCCGTTCCATGGAATCTGTGTCCAGAAAGGCATTCTGGTGGTCCACCCTTCCCATTTTCCGAATACTGCCTGTATGATAAAGAATGCTCTCGGCCAGTGTGGTCTTTCCTGCATCTACATGGGCCAGAAGAGCAATAATGATATTTTCCATTGAAAATACCCCTTTCTGTTCTATGGTATTTTCCTTATCATAGCACAAAAAGGGGCATTTCAGCAAACCTTATTCCCATTTGCCACCAGCTTAAACCTGCAGCCCAGCACCTCAGAAGCTCGCTTGCACATCATGGTTCTTTTTAGGAAAATCTCAAAATAATCCATGACCGTACACATTTCGTCATCCAATTCCAGACTCATTTCAATGACTTTTTTCTCCTTTTTCACCTCCAAAGAAGAAGACAGCACCGCATAATTCACCCGGTCATGAATATCAAAATTGGCAGCCGTGGGATTCTGCACCCGGTTTCTTCTTACATCCGTCTTATCTGCCAGAATCAGAGCCGCAGATATCACATCCACCGCTGTTCCCGTTTCCTCGTCATGGTTGCCGATAGCCGTCATCACTATAACCGCCTCCTCAAGGGGCATTTTCCGCTCTTTTAAAATCTGATAGGCCAAAAGCGCCCCGCTTTGTGCATGGTTATGGCGATTAATACTGTTGCCGATATCATGCATGTACCCGGCAATTTTACTCAGTCTGATTTCCCTGTCTCCATATCCCAGCTCCTTTAAAATTCTTCCTGCTGTTTCCGCTACCTTTGCCGCATGCTTTCTGGAATGTTCTGTAAAGCCCAGCTCCTTTAATACCTGATTGCCATGTGCCAAAAGCATATTAATTTCTTCATCTTTCTTCATATCCATATACGTAATTTGCTTGTATTTTTCTTCTGCCATTGCTTTCCCCTGTTCTGTCTTTCTCATCAAAAAAGAGTATAAATTCCATACATCTGGAAATCATACTCTTTTTCTATGTGATTTGTTATCCTTTTTCTGTAAAAAGTATATGAAATATGTGCTTTTTCTTCATTCGGTAATACACAAAGCCCGCCGGAGCAGCCAAGGCCGCAGTAAAACGCCCTTCAATACGCAGATACTCCACGCCTGCCGCCAGATATGCCCTGGCTGCGCTACAGGCGGGAGCAATGCCGCATCTACAGAACTAAAAGCAATACAGGATTATCTTTCTACAGGGTGTTTTGGAAATTTTTATACCCGAAAGATTTTGGATTTAAAAATGCTGGAACTTCACCATAACCCCATAACATGCTGCATCCCCAGCGTCACTGCCGTAATACCTATCCAACAGGCCAGTCCCATAAACAACGGACGTCCGCCCGTTTTCACCAATTTCACCACATCGGTATTCAGCCCGATAGCTCCCATGGCCATGACAATAAAAAACTTAGACAGTGTCTTCAGCGGTTGGAAAACCTCCACGGGCACCCCTGCTGCCGTAGCCACTGTAGTAATCAGACTGGCTCCGATAAAGAACAGAATGAAGAAGGGAAAAACCTGTTTTAAAGATACTTTGTCTCCGTTCTCTGTCTCCGCTTTTCTGGCTCTCATAAATGCCAGGACCAGAGTAATCGGAATAATAGCAAGAGTTCTGGTCAGTTTCACCGTCACAGCCTTGTCCAGCGTCTGAGTCCCCAAGTGATACATGCTGTCCCAGGTAGAAGCTGCCGCAGTCACGGACGATGTATCGTTTACTGCTGTTCCCGCAAAAATTCCGAAAGTCTCTCCTGATGTAGCAGAAAATCCCAATGCTTTGCCCAGCATAGGAAACAGCAGAGCTGCCAGAATATTAAAGAGAAAGATAATGGAAATAGCACGTGCCACTTCTTCTTCATCTGCATCAATAACTGGTGCAGTCGCCGCAATGGCAGAACCTCCGCAAATAGACGATCCTACACCTACCAGAGTGGATATCTTACCGGAGATGTGCATGATTCGGTGAAGTACATAAGAAATTACCAAAGATGTGGCAATAGTACATAATATAATGGGAAGGGACTGCCTTCCTGTTTTCATAACTACTTTGAGGTTCATGCCGAATCCCAGTAGTACAACTGCATACTGCAAAATCTTTTTGGACGTATACTTAATACCCGCATCAAAAACAGCTCTCTCTTTCAAAAAAGAGGCCAGAGCCATACCTCCTAAAATAGCAAATACCGGACCTCCGACAACCGGAAACAAACTTCCCAAAAAAGCCGCTGGTAAAGCCAGACCCAAACAAAGTAAGATTCCTTTCCCCTTTTCCGCTAAAAATTTCATTTTTTCCTCCTATCTTGCTGCATGTATAGCTGCTATAGTTCCGTCTGCTACTGCAGTGGATACTTGACGTACCTGTTTCAGCCTAATATCTCCTGCTGCATACACACCCGGAATTTCCGTCTCCATATTTTCATCTACCGGTATAAATCCATTTTGCAGTTTCAGTTCTGTATATAGTTCTGTGTTTGGCACAGTTCCCACATAAACAAAAATTCCGCAGCCCGAATCCTCTATTGTTTCGATAGCTCCTGTTTTTTCATCGGAAATTTCCAAAACCTCCACCTTATCCACACCATACACGCTGTGTAATGTGGAACACAACCTCAGCTTAATATTAGGAATTCCAACTACTTTTTGTTTAAATTCCTCAATACAGCCCAACGCTTCTTCAAAGTGGATAATCGTAACCTGTGCAGCATACTGGGCCAGATATAAAGCCTCTTTCACCGCCCCATCTGCGCCGCCTACCACATATATATTTTTACCCTGGTAAAGAGCGCCGTGCTTTGCCGCATTCATACTCATACCTTTTCCGGCTAATTCTGCCTCTCCTGGAATCCCCAATTTTCTGGGAGACGTGCCGTTTGCCAGAATTACTTTTTCTGCTTGGTAAGTGTGCTGTTCTGTCTTAATTTCCTTTTTTTCTGCCCGCAATTTCACTTCTGTTACATTTTCATAAACAATTTCGATGCCTGCGCCTTCCGCCTGTTTTTTCAATCTCTCTGCGAAAGTCATCCCTGTTTCGCCTTCCACGATTCCGGCATAATGCGTCACAGTCGAAACATTTGCAATTAACCCCCCCACCTGATTTTTCTCAATAATTAAAGTTTTCTTCCCACGGCTTGCAGCATAAATTGCTGCGCTGATTCCTGCTGGTCCCGCTCCGATAATTACAATATCATACATCTGAAATTTCTCCTTTTTCTTTTATGTTTTCTGTATTTCTTTATATTTATACTATATCTGTGTTATATCATTTTGTAAAATTATAATTATTGATATATTGATAAATATTTATTATAATTATATCAGGAGGTAACTGCTATGCTTGATTTTCGTATGGAAACTTTTTTGGCTGTGTGCAAATATATGAACTTTACCCATGCAGCCGAATCACTAGGTCTGACACAGCCTGCTGTCTCTCAGCATATCAAATATCTGGAAAAAAGATACGATTCTCCTCTGTTTCTGCGTGATAAAAAGAAGCTGCTCCTGACTCCTGCAGGGGAAATGCTTAGGAGCGCTGTGGAAACCATGAGAAATGATGAAAACACTTTGAAAAAACGAATGAAGGAAAGCCAATCAAAAAAACGGATTCTGACCTTCGGTGTAACCATGACCATAGGAGAATACGCCATCATTCCTGCTTTGACCCGTTTTATCAAGGTACATGAGGACACAGATTTTTATATCCGTTATGCCAATACCCAAACCCTTCTGGCCTATCTGTATGAGGGCAGCATTGATTTCGCTCTGGTAGAAGGATACTTCAACGCAGACAACTACAACACCCGCATTTACCGCGAGGAAGAATTCATAGCTGTCTGTTCCACTCAGCATCAATTTCAAAAACCTGTCCGCACATTAAAAGACTTGACTTCCGAACGCCTTCTCATCCGGGAACATGGCTCAGGCACCCGAGCCATTCTTACAAAAACTCTGGCACTGAAGAACATGTCTGTAGCAGATTTCAAAAATATAGTAGAAGTAGAAAACATACATGCCATTGTTTCCCTCCTGAGCCAGGACTGCGGCATTGCCTTTCTATACCGTGCCGCCGTGGAAGAAGCGATTGCCGGAGGCATCCTGCGCCATATTCCTCTAATGGACTTTCAGATCACTCACGATTTTACCTTTATTTGGAACAAGGACAGTGTTTTCACCAAAGAGTATGAAAACATTTTTCAGGAGCTTGTGAAGTTCACAGATTAAATTTTTTGTATTTGAAAACAGGGCTGCCGAAAACGGCAGCCCTGTTCATTTCTTTAATTTCTTTAGCAGGTTGCTCCACCCACTAAATGCTTCTCAGCCTTAATATTTTCTTCTTTTCTACTCAGTAAATCATCTGCCATAAGCTGTTCCTGTACATTTTCAAATCCCAGTCTTGCCACGGTATCTGCAAAACGCTCTCCTGTAATGCCTTGCTCTCTGAACAGCAGAATT
>DXFK01000098.1 GCA_019114495.1 Candidatus Blautia stercoravium | reverse complement strand
GCGGAGATCATATGGGAATAACGATAGAAAGAGAGGAATATCAGACCATGAGCGAACAAAAAAAACAGGAAAAACCGTACTGGGAAGGTAAGGAATATTCTTTCTTTTCTCACAAAAACTGTGAGTATTTTCCCTGTCATGAAACAAAGGATTTGGAGAATTTTAATTGTTTGTTCTGCTATTGCCCGCTGTATGCCCTTGGCAGTAAATGCGGTGGGAATTTCAAATATACAGACAATGGCATAAAAGACTGCAGCGCCTGTCTCCTGCCTCACAAGAGGAAAAATTATGGGTATATTATGAGCAAATACAATGAGATTATGGAACTGGCAAAGAAAAATAAATAATAGACGGGAAAGCGCCTTTTTATCAGGCAAAAGTGAGTGCCTTGGATAAAAAGGCGTTTGTTTTTTTAGAATGCTGGACAATCTATTTGGGCGAGGAAAGCAGGGCAATAACCTGTGTCAAATCTTTACATACATAATCACAGAAAGGTTCTAAGTCTGCTGTGTAAGGAGTCAAATCAGGCACCATGCAGGTCACTCCATTTGCAGCTTTGCCTGCCTTCAATCCGTTTATGCTGTCCTCTACAATAAGGCAGTTTTGAGGCGGTATATGCAATTTTTTGGCAGCTTCCAGAAAAATTTCCGGGTTGGGTTTACTGTGCTGTACCTCATCACCGCAGACAGAGGCGGTCATAAATCCTGCAATCCCGGCCAGCTCCCAATAGTGAGAGGCGAGCTTTCTGGGGGTGGAAGTGGCTACCGCCCACGGAATCTGTTCCTGTGTCAGATAAGTCACGATTTCCTGCAGACCTTTCTTCTTGGGGACGGAATGTTTTTCTATGTAATCGGATAAGTATTGGGAACGTATAGCCCTGGCCCGGTGATAATCAATTTTTCCTTCAAACCATTTCTGAAAGAGCGCTGCATTTTGTTCGCTGGAGCCGCCCCGCATTTGCCCAAGATGTTCTTCCGTGAGCTGAAAATCCAGTTTCCTTCCGGCTTTTTGCCATCCTTCTTTCATAACCTGTTCGGTATCAAATAAAACACCGTCCATGTCAAAAATAACAGCCTGTATCATAAAAATTCCCCTTTCTAAAAACGGTATTTTGGTATATTTTGCTTCTCTTTCAGAATAGCAGAATCCAGGCACAGGCGCAAGGGCAGAAAAGCGTTGGATTTAAAAATGGGACGTGGTATAATATATACAGGAGGTTTTGGAAAAGATGAAGATTATCATTTCTCCGGCAAAGAAGATGAATATTCGGACAGATGAACCCATAGAACTTACAGAGCCGGTGTATCTAAAAAAGGCAGAGTGTTTATGGAATACTTTGAAAGAAAAGGATTTTCAAACGCTGCAGAAGCTGTGGAAATGTAATGAGAAAATTGCCCGGCAGAATTGGGACAGACTGCAAAATCAAAATTTTTCTTCCAGACTGACGCCGGCTGTATTGGCTTATGAAGGGGTTCAATATCAGTATATGGCACCTTCTGTATTTACAGAGAACCAGTGGAAATATGCAGAAAAAAATCTGCGGATTTTATCCGGGCTTTACGGGATTTTAAGACCCACGGACGGAGTGCTTCCCTACCGGTTGGAAATGCAGACAAGAATGGAAATTGTTTCAAATTCGCAGGTGAAGCGGGATTTGTATGATTTTTGGAAAGAGGATATTTACCGGGAACTGTTAAAGGAAGACCGGATAATTTTAAATCTGGCTTCCAAGGAATACAGCAAAACAGTAGAACCTTATGTGGGAGAAAATGTCAGGTATATTACCTGTATATTTGGAGAATGGACAGAAGGAAGAGTAAAAGTAAAAGGAACACAGGCGAAGATGGCCAGAGGTGAAATGGTGCGCTGGCTGTCGGAAAACCAGATAGAAGAAGTAGAAAAAGTTAAAGAATTTCAGGGGTTGGGATACCGATATGAACCGGTTCATTCCACTGCCTCGGAAATCGTATTTATCAAAGAAAAGGAGAGCATACAGAAGTGAAGAATGAGAATGAAATCCGTGAAATTATAGAGTATTATGCGTCACAGCGGAATCCTGCAGAACAGGAAAATATTGTTTCCATGCTGCGGGAAATACAGGAAACAGAAGGGTGCATTCCCATAGATGCACAGGAAATAGCAGCTGAAAAACTGGGGATAAAGCGTTCTGTTTTTACTTGTATTATGAAGAGAATTCCCGATTTGAAAGAAGCAAACTATAGCCATGAATTGGTTCTTTGCACAGGAGAACGCTGCCAGAATAAAAACAGTCTGGAGCTTTTAGAAGCCGTGAAAAAGGAATTAAAAATTGCCAAAGACGGGATTTCTGCAGATAAAAAAGTGAAGCTGACGACCCAGAACTGTATGAAACAATGCCGAACTTCTCCTAATATGAAGATAGACGGGAAACTTTATACAGGATTGACAAAAGAGAAAGTTTTGGAACTGATAAGAGGTTTAAAATAGGAAAAGAAAAACATTATGAGATACAAAGCATTATTATTTGATTTGGACGGAACCCTGACAGCTTCAGGAGAGGGAATTACAAAATCCGTACAGTATGCCCTGCGGAAGATGGGAAAAGGAGCACTTGGAGAGCACTTGGAAGACCTGGAAGTATTTGTAGGACCGCCTCTTTTAAACCAGTTTATGGCATATGCGGGATTTTCAGAGGAAGAGGCCGGGGAAGCGGTGAAGCATTACCGGGAACGGTATACGGTTACCGGAATCTTTGAAAACAGACCCTATGAAGGAATTGCAGAACTGTTAGAAAAGCTGCAGGCCAAAGGATATCTGCTGGCCGTAGCGTCTTCAAAGCCGGATTCCATGGTAAAAATCGTGCTGGATCATTTTCATCTGGAGGGATATTTTCAGGTTATCAAGGGCAGTGATATCGTACGTCCGAAGATGACAAAAGCCCAGGTAATTGAAGAGGTTTTAGCGGAACTGAGACTGGAAAACAGGAGAGAAGAAGCTGTGATGATTGGAGATCGTTTTTATGATGTCCGAGGGGCAAAAGAGACAGGGCTTTCCTGCATTGGTGTCACTTACGGATACGGAAACAGGGAAGAGCTGCAGCGGGAAGGCGCCCTGAAAATTGCGGAAACCGTGGATGAACTGGGACAGATATTGGAGGTTTAAAAAGTATGAAGGACAAATTTCAGATATATGATATAGGAAAAGAATTGTTTTCTACACCGGCTTATCCCGGTGACCCCAAACCGTGTAAAACTCCTTTTCTGGAAATCGAAAAAGGAGATGTCTGTAATCTTACAGTCATTACCATGGGCAGTCACAACGGCACTCATTTGGATGCGCCAAAGCATTTTTGTCCGGACAAAGGCGGGGTGGATACCATTCCTCTTACCAAGTGTATGGGGACCTGTAAGGTGGCGGAAGTATGCGGAGAAATCACCGGAGAATGTATAAAAAAGCTGCTAGCAGACGGGACAAGAAAGCTGCTTTTAAAGGGAGATATTCAGATTACCCCTGAGGCGGCTGCAGTATTGGCAGAGGCAAAAACAGACCTGATTGGTGTGGAAAGCCAGACGGTGGGAGTAGGAGATACTCAGCCCGTGGTACATAAACTTCTGCTTTCGGCAGAAGTTGTGATACTGGAAGGGCTTGTGCTGCGCCAGGTACAGCCCGGCAATTATTTTCTTGCAGCGCAGCCTCTGAAATGGGAAGGGGCAGACGGCTCTCCTGTGAGACCTGTGCTGCTTTCCATGGAGTAATAGTGCGTACTATCTGTATCGAGGTTCACAGAAAAATAAAAATTATGGTGTCAGAAACTGCACCAATCAAGAATTTTACAGACAGAAAATTTGAAAGGAAGCAGTTTAAATGAAGAAAACAGAATTAAAATTTATTTGGAAAAAAGAAGAGGAAGCCGCACATATTTTGGGATGGGACTTTTCACATATTCACGGAAGATATGAGGAAGAGCAGGATTTGCCTTGGAACTATGAGAAGATAGTAAGACAATATCTGCATAAAGATTCTAACTTATTGGATTATGATACAGGGGGTGGCGAATTTTTATTATCTTTAAATCATCCGTTTGCAAAAACATCAGCCACGGAGGGATTTCAGCCCAATGTGTCTTTGTGCAGGGAAAGACTTTTACCTTTAGGAATTGATTTCAAAGAGTGTGGCAATCCTGCAGAGATTCCCTATGACAGCGAAACTTTTGACATTATTTTGAATCGACATGGGGATTTTAATGCAAAGGAATTATACCGTCTTTTAAAGAAGGAAGGAATTTTTATTACAGAACAGGTTGGCGGGGAAAATGACAGGGATCTGGTGGAGATGGTTCTTCCCGGAAGCGAACTCCCTTTTCCTCATTTGAATCTGAAGGAGCAGAGAAAAGCATTTGAAGAGGCCGGATTTCATATTCTTCGTGCAGAGGAGGCGTACCGTCCGATCAAGTTTTATGATGTGGGTGCATTTGTGTGGTTTGCCCGTATTATTGAATGGGAATTTCCCGGTTTTTCCGTGGATAAATGCTTCGGAGCGTTATTGAAAATGCAGAATATCATTGAGGAGAAAGGGGATGTAGAGGGAACTATACACCGTTATCTGCTTGTAGCAGGGAAGTAGAAAACAGTGAATGGAATCCAGAGAATAGAAGGCTGCCGTATGTGCTGAAATTACGGCAGCCTTTTTCTGCACTTATCCTTGCTTTTTCGGATTGACCTGTGCCAGTATAATGGCTCCAAACATCAGCACACATCCCAGGATTTCTCTTGGGCTTAGTGTCTCCCCAAGCAATATCCATCCCGCCAGAACGGAAACCACGGATTCCAGGCTGAGTATCAGAGAAGCAATGGTAGGGTCTGTACCGCGCTGACCGATAATCTGGAAAGTGTAGGCCACGCCGCAGGAGAGAATACCCGCATAGCAGATTGGCAGCCAGGCTGCACCGATATCAGACCAGTGAGGCTCCTCAAAGAAAAACATAAGAACCGCGGACAGGGCGCCTGCAAACAGGAACTGGATACAGGACAGTTTGGTTCCGCTGACTTTCTCTGTGAAATGGTCTACCACCATAATGTGAATGGCAAAGCAGATGGAACAGATGAGAATCAAGAAATCTCCCTTGCTCAGAGAAAGACTGCCTTTCATGCAGAGCAGATACAGACCAACCAGAGCAATGATAACGCTTATCCAGATTTTCAGCCCTGCTTTTCTTTTCAGAAAAATCCCCAGAATGGGTACAATAATAATGTAAAGAGCAGTGATGAATCCTGCTTTTGCCACGGTTGTGTAGGCGATTCCCACCTGCTGCAAGGTGGTGGAAACAAACATCATAAAGCCACAGATGAGTCCGCCGACGAGCAAATCTTTCGGACGATCCATAACCGGCATTTCTGAGGCTGCACCGTCTTTTTTCTGCTCTTTTTTGGCAGAACGGGATAGAATGAAGACACAGGGAATCAGTACAATTCCCCCTAAGAGACAGCGAACTGCATTGAAAGTGTATGGCCCTACATAGTCCATTCCTGCGCTCTGGGCCACAAAAGCGATACCCCAGATAACAGCGGTGATAAAAAGAAGAATAAAGTTTTTAGAATATTTTGCTGACATGAGTTCTCCTTAAAAATAAGGGGACCGCCGTATAGAACACGGCAGATCCCCTTTTGCTTAAATTTGTATTCTCGCAGAAATTAATCCAGTGATTTGTGGTATTCCTGCAGAGATTTCAAGGTAGCAGTTTCTTTGGTAAGTACTGCTTTAATTCCTTTTGCGCTTGCAAGAGCAGCGGAAATCGTGGTGATGTAAGGAATCTTTTTGTTAATAGCGGTTTTACGCAGGTAAGAGTCATCGTACTTGCTCTGTTTTCCGGCTGGTGTGTTGACAATTAAGTCAATTTTGCCGTTTACCATAGCGTCATAGATGTTTGGACGTCCTTCCTGAAGCTTTTTCAGCATTTCACATTCCAGACCGTTTTCCATAAAGTATTTTGCACAACCCTCTGTGGAAACAATATGGAAGCCCAGTTCTCGGAATTGTTTCGCCACTTCTAAAGCGCCTGCACGGTCATTTTTGTTTACGCTGACTAAAGCGGTTCCGCCCAGAGGCAGTTTTGCGCCGGCAGCTTCCTGTGCTTTATAATAAGCCATGCCAAAGGATTCGCTTACTCCAAGCACTTCGCCTGTAGAACGCATTTCCGGTCCCAGAAGAGGGTCAACTTCCGGGAACATATTAAACGGGAATACCGCTTCCTTTACTCCGTAGTACGGATGTGCTTTTTCCTTGAAAGAAGTAACGTCAGGACGCTCTCCGGTCAGTTCGTAAGTCATCAGCTTTGTGGCAATGTTTGCCATATTGATGTTGCAGACTTTGGACACCAGCGGAACGGTACGGGAAGCTCTTGGGTTGGCCTCCAGAACGTATACCTTGCCTTCACAGATCGCATACTGCATGTTCATCAAACCGACAACGCCCATTTCGCAGGCAATGGCTGTAGTGTATTTGCGGATAAGATCTTTGTTTTCTTCTGAGATTTCCACAGAAGGAATGACACAGGCAGAGTCACCGGAGTGAATACCAGCCTGCTCAATGTGCTGCATAACCGTAGGAACGAAAGCATTAGAGCCGTCGGAGATAGCGTCTGTCTCACACTCCAGGGCGTTCTGCAGGAATTTATCCATGAGAATCGGGCGCTCCGGTGTGACATCAATGGCAGCAGCCATGTAGTCTCTTAACATGTTATCATCGTATACCACTTCCATACCGCGGCCCCCCAGTACATAGGAAGGACGAACCATCATTGGATAGCCGATACGGTGAGCGATTTCCAGGGCTTCGTCTACATTGACAGCCATACCTGATTCCGGCATTGGAATTTCCAGTTTATGCATCATTTCGTTAAACAGATCACGGTCTTCCGCCATATCAATAACAGCCGGAGAAGTACCCAGAATGTGCGCGCCTCTTCTTTCCAGTTCTGCTGCAATGTTCAGAGGCGTCTGTCCGCCGAACTGTACAATGATACCCAGAGGTTTTTCCTTGTTGTAAATAGACATAACGTCTTCTACAGTCAGAGGCTCGAAATACAGTTTGTCAGAAGTATCATAGTCTGTGGAAACTGTTTCAGGGTTACAGTTGACCATAATAGTTTCAAAGCCCAAATCTCTCAAAGTGAAGGCTGCATGTACACAGCAGTAGTCAAATTCAATACCCTGTCCGATACGGTTTGGACCTCCGCCTAAAACCATAACCTTTTTGCCGTTTGATACAGGAGCTTTGTCTTCTCCGTTGTAGGTGGAGTAGTAGTAGGCAGCCGGTTCTTTGACAGCGCTAACAGGTACGGCGTCCCAGCGTTCCTGCATGCCAAGGGCTTCTCTGCGTTTGAATAAATCCCATTCCGCAGCGTCTAAAAGCTGGGACAGATATTTATCGGAAAAGCCGTCTTTTTTCGCTTGGATAAGCAGCTCATCCGGAAGTTCTCTACCTTTGTAAGCAAGGATTTTTTCTTCCAAATCGACCAGTTCCTTCATCTGTTCCAGGAACCACATTTTAATGCGAGTCATTTCCTGCAATTTTTCCAAAGGAGCGCCTTTGCGGATCGCTTCATACAGGATAAACTGTCTTTCGCTGGTAGGTTCTGCCAGTTTCAGATAAAGCTCATCTAAAGTCATTTCATGGAAGTTCTTTACAAAACCCAGACCGTAGCAGCCTTTTTCCAGAGAACGGATAGCTTTCTGGAGTGCCTCTTTATAGTTTTTACCAATAGACATAACCTCGCCTACGGCCTTCATCTGTGTGCCTAATTTGTCCTGAGAACCTTTGAATTTCTCAAAAGCCCAGCGGGCAAATTTTACAACCACATAGTCACCGGAGGGTTTGTATCTGTCCAGGGTTCCCTCTTTCCAGTATGGAATTTCTTCCAGTGTCAGTCCAGCAGCCAAAAGGGCGGATACATAGGCAATAGGGAAGCCGGTTGCCTTACTTGCCAGAGCAGAAGAACGGGAAGTTCTCGGATTGATTTCGATAATAATGATTCGGTCTGTTTTCGGGTCATGAGCAAACTGTACGTTTGTTCCGCCGATAACACCAATGGATTCTACAATGGCATGGGCCTGTTCTTCCAGACGTTTCTGTACGCTTTCCGGTACAGTCAGCATAGGTGCAGAGCAAAAAGAATCTCCGGTATGTACGCCCATAGGGTCAATGTTTTCAATAAAGCAGATGGAAATCTTTTTGCCTGTTTTATCACGGACAACTTCCACCTCCAGTTCTTCCCAACCGATAACGGATTCTTCAATCAGAATCTGATTTACCATGGAAGCAGCAATACCTCTGGCAGCTACCTTTTTCAGCTCTTCTTCGTTGTATACAATACCGCCGCCGGTACCGCCCATAGTATAAGCAGGACGGATGACGCAGGGGTAACCCAGTTCTTTGGCAATTTCTACAGCCTCGTCAACGGAATAAGCAGGTGCGCTTTTTGCCATTTCAATGCCCAGTTTATCCATGGCTTTTTTAAACTCGATACGGTCTTCTCCGCGGCTGATAGCATCCACCTGAACACCGATAACTTCTACGTTATACTTGGTCAGAACTCCTGCATGGTAAAGCTCTTCGCAGAGATTCAGGCCGGACTGTCCGCCCAGGTTCGGAAGAAGGGCATCAGGTTTTTCTTTTTCAATGATTTCCGTAAGACGTTCTACATTTAACGGCTCGATGTAAGTTACATCTGCTGTGGAAGGGTCTGTCATAATGGTAGCAGGGTTGGAATTCACCAGCACGATTTCATAGCCCAGGCTTTTTAATGCTTTACATGCCTGTGTGCCGGAATAGTCGAATTCGCATGCCTGTCCGATGATAATAGGACCGGAACCAATAATAAGAATTTTGTGTATATCGTTTCTCTTTGGCATAAAGAACCTCCATTTATATATGTTTTTATATAACGGGAATGTTAATCCAGTGACAGTATAACATAGGAAAAGTTTAGTTATCAAGATAAAATACAGGATTCCGGTGCAAACAGTCAGTGATTTTCTTTACCTCCATGCACTTTTATGCTATAATTTATTAAAATTGAGAAAATACTGAGAATTTTAGGGGAAATTGCGAAAAAGCAGGAGAAGGAGGAGCACTCAATGATAGAAGTGAAAAATCTGACAAAACACTACAGTCTTTTGGGAAGCCCCGCAGTAAAAGACGTAAGTTTCTGCGCCAGAGGGGGCGAGATTACCGTTTTGTTGGGACCAAATGGAGCAGGGAAATCTACTACGATCAAAAGTATCGTAAATCTGCTGAATTATCAGGGGGAAATCAATATCTGCGGCTATCCGAACAGCAGTCTGGAGGCGAAGCGAAGCTTCGGTTATGTACCGGAGGTGCCTGTACTTTACGACTTACTTACAGTGGAGGAAACCATTCACTTTATTGGAAAATCTTACCGTCTGCAGAATTACCGGGAAACGGCAGAAGGGTATCTGGAGCTTTTTGATTTGACAAAACAGAGAAACAAGCTGGCAAAAGAACTGAGCAAGGGGATGAGGCAGAAGCTGAGCATGCTTCTGGCGCTTCTTATACAGCCCAAAGCCCTGCTGGTGGACGAACCTATGGTGGGACTGGATCCGGCAAGTATTGAAGCTCTTCTGCAGCTTTTTGTGAGACTGAAAGAGGCAGGAACATCTATTCTCATCAGTACCCATATTATTGATGTGGTGAATGAAATCTGGGACTGCGCCTATATCATGAAACAGGGGGAAATTGTCCGGGAAATCCATAGAGGAGAGGAAGGCAGTGAAACTCTGAAGCAGATATTCTTTGAGACAACCGCGGAGGAAAAAGCATGAGTTCTTTATTCTATTTGACATTTTCCAAGTTAAAAGGCACAGTGAGAAACCAGTTCCGCAGTATTACCTCCGGTCTGGTGACAATTTTCATGGTGCTCCTTTACGGCGCTATGGTGGTTATGGTATTTGTCAGTTCCAGTGCCTATAAACCGGAATCTATGAGCATGGATGCCAATCTGGCGCTGATGGCAGGGATTGGAATGGCGGCGCTCTTTATGCTGACTGTGATGTTAAACAGCAGAAAAGCCTTAGTGTATGATACCGATGCGCATTATCTCTTTGCAGGTCCTTATACCAGGGTTCAGATAAATTTTTATATTATGGGTCAGAGCATGCTTCAAGGGCTTTTGTATGCGCTTTTAGGGTGCTTTGTCATGGCTATGTTTTCCATAGACGGGTATTTTTCGATGCCGTATTTTTTGATTACCCTGCTGGTTTTATGGCTGGTGCTGTTTTTCTTTCTGCTTTTGACTGATTACATTTATATGTGGTCTTTGGTGGACAGGAAGTACAGAAAATGGAATTATATTGTGGCAGCCGTATTCTGTATTTTGACAGCAGCCGTATTTTTTGTTTCTGCCCATCGAACTGGTTATGATATAAAGGCGGGATTTCTGGATTTTGTACTGGGCAGAGAATTTTGTTATGTGCCTTTTTTTGGTTGGGCCAAATGGACTTTACATGCTTTTTTGCAGAGACAGTATTTGCCGGTGTTTTTGGGAACAGGGCTTTTGCTTACAATGGACGTCCTTGTGGCGGTATTCTTTTTAAGGTTTCAAAAAGACATTGCTGAGCAGGCGGTGGCAGATGCCGAAGCAGTCAGTGAATATGTCCGCAGAGCGAAGGCAAATGGAGGTATGGCCCAAAGTTCAGACAAGAAGATCAAACGAGTGAAGGGAGACTTCCCGGAGGGAGCCAGGGCGGTATTTTTTAAAAACCTGCTGATTATGCGGAAAACGGGAAATTTCCTGCGAAAACAGGATATGCTCATACTGGTGATTTACTTTGCTATCAGCTATGTAGCAATGCCTCAGAGCCGTTTTTATATGTTTTGCTATATGATGCTTTTGTGGCTGTTTAATCTGCTCAATGACGCAGAGCTTCTGGGAGATTTGAAAAATTATCAGATTTATCTCATTCCGGAAAAACCTCTGCCTAAACTGGTGTATGCCATTTTGCCTGCTTACATTAAGGTGGCGGTAATTATCAGCGCTTCGGTGATATTTGCAGGAATCTTTAACCGCATGGATGTTCTTTCCATTTTGCAGTATCTGGTTATGCTTTTGGGATACGGTATGATTTTTATTGCGGGAACCGTGCTGTCGGTGCGTATGTTAAAGACCAGGAGCAATGTCATGCTGGAAAATCTTCTGCGTATGCTGTTGATTGTGGCCTGCGCAGTACCGGCCACCGTGATTGGCGTGTTGTGCTATAGCCTTTTCCGGGATTTGCAGACCGCTATGATCGTCATTTCTGTTATAACTCTGGTAATGAATTTTGCGGTATCGGCACTTGTGATCGTGGCCTGCCAGGGCATGATGAATGGACGAGAACTATAAAGAACCGACAGAAAAACAGCAGTAAGGAGAGAAAAAATGTTAGCAGCAAAAGAAGACATCCGGATTGAACAGGCCGTGGTACATATTATGGATTCCTCTTTGGGAGTTCCGGTATTGTCCGATACGCTTCTGGACTGTGGTTCGGATTTTGCAGATTTTTTGAAAGCCCATATTTTCAGAATTGATACCAGTGATGATATTAAAAACTGTACCTTTGAGGATGAGGCATCGGTTTTTCACTTGTTAGAGGAATGGGACCCGGAGAAATTTTTGGAGATTTCCCAGAAAATAGCAGGGGAGTTATACACGCTGATGAACCAGAATATCGACATACCCGCAGCGGATTTGCTGGTGGTGGAGTACAGTGTGGAGAAGCACCGGTATCTGGCACTTTTAAAGATGAATTACAAAACTTCGTATACCCATTTGACGAATGCAGACCCCTGGGGAAATAACAATGACATTATTATGCAGAAAGCCATTTTGCCGGGAGAAACACAGAAACTTTCGGAGGCTGCGTTGATTGATTTGATGACGCCCCAGTATGTGCGGCTGGTGGAAAAGAAATACGATGTAAACGGAGTAAAAACCAATTATTTTTCTAAAATGTTTTTGAAATGCAAAGGTTCCCTGTCTTCAAAAAGTAAGCTGGACATTGTCAGCAAAGCGGTAACAGAAGTCCAGAAAAAATACTTTAACGAGTCTGAGCAGTTTGAGGTGCAGATGGAAACTAAAAGCATTTTAAACGAAGAATTTACGCAGCAGGGCGGCTTTGAAGTTCCGGTGGTTATTGACAAGATTTTCAAGGAGCATCCCCAGATGAAAGAAGAGGTGCAGGAAAAGCTGGAGAAATATAATCTCACAGAAGCTACTGTAGAACCCCAAAATCCCGCCACCACCAAAAAGTTTACCAAGCAGCATTTGATGACGGATACGGGAATTGAGTTGAAAATTCCCATGGAGGAGTATAACAACAAAGACCGGATTGAATTTATCACCAATGCAGACGGCACCATTTCTGTCCTCATTAAAAATATAGGCAGTATTGAAAGCAAATAGAAGTTGAGATTCTTTCAGGAACATGATATAATGACCCGGAATTGTCTCTTTAAAGTCGTTTAACATCAATGTTTTAAAGGGAGAGAGAAACAAAGAAGAGGTAATGAAAATGGAAAAAGAAAGAGAGAAATTTTCCTCCCGTCTTGGTTTTATCCTGATTTCGGCAGGATGTGCCATTGGATTAGGGAATGTATGGCGGTTTCCGTATATCACCGGAAAGTACGGTGGTGCGGCTTTTGTGCTGATTTATCTGTTTTTCCTGCTGGTGCTGGGTCTGCCTATTATGGTTATGGAGTTTGCAGTGGGGCGTGCAAGTCAGAGAAGTATTGCCACTTCCTTTAACGTATTGGAGAAAAAGGGAAGCAAGTGGCATATTTACCGCTATTTCGGTATGGCGGGAAATTATTTGCTGATGATGTTTTATACCACCATCGGTGGCTGGATGCTGGCTTATTTCTTCAAAATGGCAAAAGGCGAATTTCAGGGACTGGATACGGAAGGCGTCAGTCACACTTTTGATTATCTGAGGACAGATGCGCCGACCATGATTTTCTGGATGTTCCTGGTTGTGATCCTTAGTTTTCTGGTTTGTTCTATGGGACTGCAGAGCGGTGTGGAGAGGATCAATAAGATTATGATGGTTGTATTGCTGCTTCTAATGGGAGTTTTGGCAGTAAATTCCTGTCTTTTGCCAGGGGCAGCAGAAGGATTGAAATTCTATCTGGTGCCGGATTTTGGCAAATTGATGGAAAACGGGATCTCAGAGGCCGTCTTTGCTGCTATGGGGCAGGCGTTTTTTACCCTCAGTCTGGGAATTGGTGCGCTGGGAATTTTTGGAAGTTACATAGGGAAGGAAAGAAAGCTGACAGGAGAGGCTGTCAACATTCTGATTCTGGACACCACCGTGGCCCTGATTGCAGGTATGATTATTTTTCCCGCATGTTTTGCTTTCGGTATCAATCCGGGAGAAGGACCGGGGCTGGTCTTTGTCACACTGCCCAATGTGTTTAATGAAATGCCCGGCGGAAGACTTTGGGGTGCGCTGTTTTTCCTGTTTATGACTTTCGCGGCGCTGTCTACCATTATTGCAGTCTTCCAGAACCTGATTTCCTTTGCACAGGATTTGTGGAACTGGAGTTTGAAAAAAGCTGTGGTGGTAAACGGGGTGGCTGTGTTCGTATTGTCTCTGCCTTGTATTTTCGGCATGACCATCTGGAGTGATTTCACTATTCTGGGCAAGCAGATTATGGACTTTGAGGACTTCCTGGTCAGCAACAATATGCTGCCTCTGGGCTCTTTGGTCTATCTGCTGTTCTGTGTCAGCCGCTATGGCTGGGGCTGGGATAACTTCCTGAAGGAGGCTAATACAGGCGAGGGGATATCTTTCCCTAAAAAACTGAGAGTTTATCTGACTTTTGTACTCCCTCTGGTGGTATTTTATATCTTTATCCAGGGATACTGGAGCCTGTTTAAGAGTTTATAAAGAGAGTTTTCTTTAAAATACTGCGGGAAATGCGGCTAGGAAATAGAGATACATGGATGAAAGTGTATGAATATTTCGGAAAGCTGTTTCCTGCAGTATTCTTTTTTCGCAGTTTTGGAAAAATTTCTTGAAATCATGAGACTTTATGGGTATACTTAAAACAAAGCGGTGCTTTGTGCCGTGACGGGAGAATCAAGAGATAAAGGAGCTTAAAGAATGAAGAGAATATTACTGAAATTAAGCGGTGAAGCGCTGGCCGGCCCGAAGAAAACCGGATTTGACGAAGCGACTGTTATGGAAGTTGCAAAGCAGGTAAAGGTACTGGTAGAAGAAGGGATTCAGGTAGGTATTGTCATCGGAGGAGGAAACTTCTGGAGGGGACGTACCAGCGAAAACATTGACCGGACAAAGGCAGACCAGATTGGTATGCTGGCTACTGTGATGAACTGCATTTATGTTTCAGAAATTTTCAGAGCGGCAGGCATGAAGACCAGTGTGCTGACACCTTTTGAGTGCGGTTCTTTCACAAAGCTGTTTTCCAAAGACCGCGCAAATAAATATTTTGAAAGAGGCATGGTTGTTTTCATGGCAGGCGGAACCGGTCATCCTTATTTTTCCACAGATACCGCTACTGTACTTCGTGCCATTGAGATTGAGGCAGAGACCATTTTCCTGGCAAAGGCAGTAGACGGCGTATACGACAGCGACCCTAAGACCAATCCGGATGCAAAGAAATACGATGAAGTCAGTATTCAGGAAGTCATTGACAAAAAACTGGCGGTTGTGGATATGACAGCATCTATTTTATGTATGGAAAACAAAATGCCCATGTTGGTATTTGGCTTAAATGAAGAAAACAGCATTGTCAATACCGCACACGGCAAATTTACAGGAACGAAGGTTCTGGTATAAAGACTGCACAGGCAGACAGAAAAGATTAGGAGGATTTTAAAATGGCAGATGAGAGAATACAGGTATATGAAAATAAGATGACAAAGACTTTAGACGGTCTGACAAAGGAACTGGTAACTATCCGTGCGGGACGTGCAAACCCTCATATTCTGGATAAGCTGACCGTAGATTATTATGGAACCCCTACACCCCTTCAGCAGGTGGCAAATATCACAGTTCCGGAAGCGCGCATGATTCAGATTCAGCCATGGGAAGCATCTCTGATTAAAGAAATCAGCAAAGCGATTATGGCATCTGATTTGGGATTAAATCCAAACAGTGATGGCAAGATTATTCGTCTGGTACTGCCGGAACTGACAGAAGAGAGAAGAAAAGAACTGGTAAAAGACGTAAAGAAAAAAGGCGAAGCTGCAAAAGTAGCTGTCCGCAATGTCCGTAGAGACGCCAATGACGCATTTAAGAAATTGGCAAAACAGGATGTCTCTGAAGATGAAATCAAAGAACTGGAAGAAAAAATTCAGAAGATTACAGATAAGTTTGTAAAAGAAATTGATAAAGCAGTAGATGAAAAATCCAAAGAAATTTTGACTGTATAAGACAGTGGGAAGGGGCACATACAGCTTGCGGTATTGTGCCTCTTTTATGCGTAGGAGGAAAGAATATGAAGGTTCCCAATCATGTAGCCATCATTTTAGACGGCAACGGACGCTGGGCAAAAGCAAAAGGAATGCCGA
>DXFK01000097.1 GCA_019114495.1 Candidatus Blautia stercoravium | reverse complement strand
CTCAATAGGGGTTAATGATATTTCTTTTCCAAACAAAAAACATTTATGAGTGTCTTTATTGATAATCAATCCTCTAATATCATATTCGCTTTTCGGAAAAAGCTGATTTTTTGTCGGGTTGTTATATTTTTGATAACGTCTTAGCTGTGTCTTTACTCTTGCAATGACTTCAAGAGGATTAAAAGGCTTTGTAATATAATCATCGGCACCTATTGTAAGCCCCATTATTTTATCACCATCATCAATTTTAGCTGTAAGCATAATAACAGGGAAATAAAAATTTTCTCTGATTTTTTGGCAAATACGAAATCCGTCTATATCAGGCAGCATAACGTCCAATATCGCTAAATCAATTTCTGTTTTCTGAATACATTCCAATGCTTCAATTCCATTGTAATATTTATGTACTACATAATTATCGTTTTTAAGGTAAACTTCAAGTAAATCTGCTATCTCTTTTTCATCATCTACAACTAAAATTTTTTCATTCATAGCTCAATCGTCCTCCGTTTTTTATCATAATCTATATTATATACGGATAGGCGAATCAAATCAAAGGAATTAAGTGTTCCCCTTTCGTATCAAGTTTTTTTGGCCTCTGCTGCGTAATTTGGAATAATGTGTTGGTGCGACATAGGAAAGTATGTTACAATCATGGCAGAAGAAAAAGGTGGTGGAAGAAACGATGATAGAAATATTAGACGGAATGTATGAAACCATTAACTACGGAGACTCTCTGGGAATCCGGCTGTTTCACAATGATGAATATGAGGATTATCCTGAACACTGGCACACTGGGATTGAGATGATTATGCCTGTGGAAAATGGCTATACGGTCTGCACGGGCAAGGAAAATTATGAACTTAGACAAAATGATGTGATTATTATCAATACCGGAGTACTCCACAGTCTGAAAGCACCGGAAACAGGCAAAAGAATTATCCTGCAGTTCAGTGCTTCTTTGCTGTATTCAGTAAAGGAAATGGAGACCCTGTTGGCCATGCTGCCGCCCATTGTGTATATTCCCTATGATACAAAGGACGAAAAGCTGTATGAATTTGTGAGGAGCAGAATGGACAGGATTGTGACGGAATATGATGAGAAGAAGACGTTTCGGGAATCCCTTATCTACGCCCAGCTGATTGAAATGTTTGTGACTCTGGGCAGAGTGGTTATGGAAGGGCTGTACGAGAAAAATGAGATTGTATCGGACGGCCAGGTGACGAAGCATAAGGAGTATATAGAGACGGTTATGGGAACCTGTAATTATATCAACCAGCACTACCAGGAAAATATTACACTGGAAGAGGTGGCGTCTGTCAGCGGATTTTCTAAATTCCATTTTACCAGAATTTTCAAACAGTGTATGGATATGACGTTCTATGAGTATCTGAATGAGAAACGGATTACCAAGGCGGAGGAGCTGCTCTATACCACAGTGCTCAGTGTGACGGACATTGCCATGCAGTCAGGATTTTCCTCTATCAGTTCCTTTAATCGAACATTTAAGACCATGAAAGGATGTTCGCCCAGTGAATACAGAAATAAGATGTTTGTTTGTAAAGAGTGATTTTTCCTGAGATAAGAGCTGAATACAGACAGTGGGCTGTTTTGTGATGCAGTCCACCGCCAGTAATGTCTTACTCTTTTATAAAAGCCTTATCCGTTTCCGGAATTTCCGGTTCCTCAGATATATAATGTTCTACTTTCATATGTAAGTCGTATTTTTCCCGAAGCTCCGCAATTTTTGTCATCATAGGAGAGCCATGATGAACGTCTAATGCATTTCCATTTTTTCATAAAATTTCAAGTGTCATTTCTTCATACCCTGTATTTGATTTCATGTCTGCAAGAACCCGTAAGGCGGGCTAACAGTTCGATTTGCTGTTTTGCACAAAAATCAAATGTATTTTGAAAGAAAAAAGCAAGAAATGCACATAAAGAGGCAAGATTTTAGCGGTGAATCAGACGGAAACAGGATATGATAAAGAAAATGGAAAAACTATGCCAGAAAGGGAAAAGGTAAGAAAAAGAAGAGGCTAAAGGAGTGTGGAATATATGAGTATATGTGGAATCAGGCTTCCGAAATTGCTGCAGAAGGGCTGTGTCCTGCAGCGGGGAGAGAAAACCAGAGTCTGGGGCTGGTGCGACCCGGGACAGGAGGTGCAGATTCAATTACAAGGAAAGAGTGGAAGCGCTTTGGCAGACTCCCAGGGACGCTTTGAAGCATATTTGGAAAATCTGCTGCCAGGCGGTCCCTTTACATTAAAGCTGAAGGCAGGTGCAGAAACGCTGGAAGTGACACCGGTGTATGTGGGAGATGTGTTTGTCTGCGCAGGACAGTCCAATATGGAACTGCCTATGAGTCGGGTGCAGGAGCGTTATTCGGATGAATTTGAAAAAGGCGGCTGTCCGGGAATTTTCGTCTATAAGGCTGTAGAAGACGCAGAGTTTACCGCGCCGTTGGAAGACCACCGGGAAGCGGCCTGGCATACCTGCATGGGAGAAGAATTAAAGGAGGTTTCTGCCTTTTCCTATTTTTTCGGAAAATTTTTGAAAGAAAAATATGAGATACCGGTAGGGATTATCAATACCAGTCTGGGAGGAACTCCGGCAGAGGCCTGGACAAGCAAAGAGGGGCTGCAGGATTACCCGGAGCTTCTGGCAAAGACAGCGTATTACCGGGACAAAAGATTTCGGGAACAGTATCAGAAAGGACAGGACGAGCGGGAGAATCAGTGGTACGAGGCCCTTGCAGAGCAGGAAGCAAAGACGGCAGAGGCACCCTGGCAGAAACTGCAGGTTCCGGGGATTTTCGCGGACCAGGATCTGGATAATTTTTCCGGTCTGGTGTGGCTGAAAAGAGAATTTCAGATAGAGGAAGGCGCAGGTGAGTCCGCACTTTTGCGTCTAGGGACTTTGACAGAAAGTGATAAGACGTATATCAACGGGGTGCTGGTGGGGGAGACAGGCTACCGCTATCCGCCCCGCCGCTACCAGATTCCCGAAGGACTTTTGAAAAAGGGGAAAAATGAAATTGCAATCCGCCTTGCGGTGCGGGAAGGAAACGGCAGGGTAACGCCGGAAAAAGCCTATGAAATTGTGACAAAGACGGGGGTGCGGATTCCTCTGGAGGGAAACTGGGACTGCCAGATTCGGGCGGTGTCTCAGCCAGGACAGGAACTGATTTTCTTCAGCCGTATGCCTTCGGTTATGTTTCAGGGAATGACGGCTCCCTGTCTGCCCTATACGGTAAAAGGAGCGGTCTGGTATCAGGGAGAATCCAACGATGTGGCGCCGGATTCTTACGAAGCACTTTTAAAAAATATGATAAGAGACTGGAGAGCGCACTGGAAACAGGAAAAGCTGCCCTTTATCATTATCCAGCTTCCCAACTGTGATGTGGATATTGCGCCGGGAGAGGCCTGGCCGAAGATCCGACAGGCACAGAGCCGGGCAGGAGAACTTCGTGACACAGCGGTGACTGTGAATCTGGATTTGGGAGAAGATTATGACCTGCACCCACTGAATAAGCAAGGGGTAGCCAAGAGAGCCTTTCTGGCAGCGCAGAACTTGATTTATAAAGAAAATGTGGTATGGGAAGGGCCTGTACTGGAGGAGATAAAAAAGCAGGGAAGAGATTTGATATTGCAGTTCGATACCAGAGACGGGAAAGAGTTGGAGCCTCAGGGAAAGACGCTGGAACAGGTCTTTGAAATCATGGATGAAAAAGGAAGCATACAGAGCGTACCGGGACTGGTTTGCGAAAACCGTGTGGTACTGAAATGTCAAGAGACAGAAACGGTAAAAGCAGTGCGGTACGCATGGAAATCCGCACCGGGAAAAGAACTTTTGTACAACCGGGCGGGACTGCCGGCAGGGCCGTTTTGCAGAGAAACAGAAGGAAGGGAGAGTTAGGCATATGAGACTATTTAACGATAACTGGGAGTTCAGCAAGCAGCCGCTGCATACTTCTTTTGAGGAAATGGAAACACGCAAAGAGACTTTTCAGCCTGTGGGAATTCCCCATGACTGGCTGATTTATCAGGCACAGGACTTGTATGAGGACGGAACCGGCTGGTACAGAAAGCAGTTTTCCTGGGAAAAGAAAGAGGGGGAACAGGTGCTTCTGCGCTTTGACGGTATTTACATGGACAGTACCATTTATGTAAACAAAAAAGAAGTTTGCCAGTGGAAATACGGATATTCCACGTTTGAAGTAGAAATCACAGGATTCCTGCAGAATGGAAAAAATGAACTTCTGGTATCCGCGAACTTCCAGGCTCCCAACAGCCGCTGGTACTCCGGGGCAGGGATTTACCGTGACGTATGGCTGAAAACCAGGGGCGAGGAGTATCTTATGTCTGACGGTATCTATTTCAGTGGAAAACTTCTGGAAAACAACTGCTGGAATGTGGAAATAGAGACGGAAGTGGTGGGAAGAAATTTTACGCTGGATTATGCGCTGCGGCAAAAAGGCACAGAAGCGTGGAGTATGCTCACGGGAAATGAAAAAAGCACAGAAGCAGACAATGAGAGCAAAGTTCTCTTTCAGTGTACGGTACAAGACCCGGCTGTCTGGGACATTGCACATCCCGATTGCTACGAACTGCGAGTAAGGATGAAAAGGGGCGAAGAAATTCTGGACAGCCAGGTACAGACCGTAGGCTTTCGCACTCTGGGCTTTGATCCGGACAAAGGATTTCTTTTAAACGGCAGAAAGGTGAAATTGCAGGGTGTCTGTGAACATCACGATTTGGGCTGCCTGGGAGCAGCTTACCACAGCCAGGCCATGAGAAGAAAGTTTGAAATTTTAAAGGCCATGGGTGTCAATGCAGTAAGGACTTCTCACAATATGCCTTCCCCTGACTTTATGGAGCTGGCAGATGAGATGGGAATTTTAATCGTATCGGAATCTTTTGATATGTGGGAATCTTCCAAGACACCTTACGATTACGCCCGTTTTTTCCCGCAGTGGTACGAACGCGACATAAAATCCTGGGTAAAGAGAGACCGAAATCACCCAAGTCTGATTCTTTGGAGTATCGGAAATGAGATTTACGATACCCATATCAGTGAAAAAGGCCAGGAGTGGACCAGAATACTCATAGATGAAGTAGAGAAATATGACCCGAAAAAGAATGCTGCCATTACCATTGGTTCTAATTATATGCCATGGGAAAACGCGCAGAAGTGTGCAGATATTGTAAAAATTGCAGGCTATAACTATGGGGAAAAATATTACGACAAACACCATGCAGAACATCCGGACTGGATTATTTACGGCAGTGAGACAGGGTCGATTGTGCAGAGCCGGGGAATTTATCATTTTCCCTATCAACAGTCTGTGCTGGCCGATGAAGATGAGCAGTGTTCTTCTTTGGGAAATTCCACCACAAGCTGGGGAGCAGAATCTACGGAAGCCTGCCTGCTGGCAGAAAGAGACCACGAATTTTCCTGTGGGCAGTTTGTGTGGACCGGGTTTGATTATATTGGAGAACCTACGCCGTATCACACCAGAAATTCCTACTTTGGCCAGATAGATACCGCGGGATTTCCAAAAGACGCTTACTATATTTATCAGGCGGGATGGACCGATTACCGGGAAAACCCTATGGTGCATATTTTCCCATACTGGGATTTCAACGAAGGGCAGTTTATTGACCTGCGGGTATGCTCCAATGCTCCGGCTGTGGAGGTTTTCTTCAACGGAAAGACCCAGGGAACCTTTTCTATTGACCGTGAACACGGTACAGACCTTACAGGTCACTGGCAGCTTCCTTATAAAGAAGGAGAAATCTGCGCCATTGCCTGCGATGAGACCGGAAAAATCATTGCAAAGGAAGTGCGGTATTCTTTCGGAGAAGGCACAGAGCTTTGTGTGAAATGCGAACGTGAGGAACTGAAGGCGAATGGGGAGGATTTGCTGTTTGCAGAAATTTCCGTAAAAGATAAAAATGGTCATCCTGTGGAAAATGCCAACAACCGGGTACATATTTCCGTGGAAGGTGCAGGCGTGCTGGTGGGTACGGACAATGGCGACAGTACGGATACAGATGGATATAAAGATTACAGCCGACGTCTGTTTTCCGGAAAGCTGCTGGCTGTGTGTAAGGCAGGGTGCGAGCCGGGAGCATTGAAACTGACGGTTACTGCGCCAGGACTGAAGCCTGCTGTGGTATCCATACCTGTGGTGCAGGCAGAGGTCAGAGAAGGTATCAGTCCTCTGGCTTATCTGGCAGGAGAAGATTTGACAAAAGAAAAACAAATTCATATAGAAGAAATTCCTGTGCGCAATATCCATATGGTGAGCAGCAATGGTCTGCATTTGTATGCAGAAAATCTGGAAACGGAGGTACAGGCTTATCTCTGCCCGGAAAATGCTACAGACCGGGAAGTGTTCTGGAGTGTGGTGGATGACGGGGGTATTCCGCTGAAAATCGCAGAGATTGAGCCGGATGGACAGAAAGTGAAGGTGCGGGCTAAGAGTGACGGTTCCTTCCGTCTGCGCTGTATGTCCAAATGCGGAACAGAGAAGATACGAATTATTTCCCAGCTGGAGTTTATGATAAGTGGACTGGGAACAGCGTTTACCAATCCCTATGAGTTTGTCAACGCCGGACTTTACAACTACAGCAAAGGCGATATCGGAAACGGCAATGAGCACGGGGTTGCCACGGCCAGAGACGGGGAGAGCCAGGTGGGATTTCGGGATATTGACTTTGGGCCTTACGGTTCAGACGAAATTATCCTTCCTATTTTTGCCCTTACGGATGACCCTTATAAAATTCAGATTTATGAGGGGATTCCGGAAGAAGGCGGCGAACGGATTGCGGATGTGATTTATCAGAAGCCAAAGATGTGGAATGTGTACCAGGAGGCAGTCTATAAGCTGAACAAACGGTTAAAAGGCGTTACGGGAATCTGCTTTGTGGTGAAACAGAAGCTTCATATTAAAGGATTCCGGTTTAAGAAGTACAACCGGGCATGGCAGCAGGTGCCGGCGACAGAGTGCGACCGGATTTACGGGGATAGTTTTGAGAGACATGAGGAGGCTATCTGCAAAATCGGAAATAATGTGACCATAGAATTTGAAAATCTGGAATTCGGAGACCAGGGGACAGGAAAACTCATTTTGTGCGGCTCCACACCTCTGGAGAAAAATACCATCATTGTGCGGTTTATCAGTGATGGAAAGGAAGAACGGCAGATGCTGGAATTTACAGGGGGACAGGAAATACAGGAGTTTGTCTTAAAACCGGTATATGGGACAAAAACCGTCAGTTTTGTCTTTCTTCCGGGCAGCAGCTTTGATTTTCGCTGGTTTTGCTTTGAAAAGCAGAGCGAAAACTAAATATTCTGCACAATATCTGCATAGTGCGCCCAAACATCACGCAATATCTGCATAAATTTTGGCAATAATAGGTGAGTGTCAGGGGGAAATATCACCTATAATATATCTTAGAAAAGCAAAAAAGTGTACAACATAACAGGAAGGATAAAAAGATTCCGTGAAAGTTGAACAAAAGCAGCAGGAGGAAAAGAGATGGGATATGAAAGGGCATGGCTGTCTTATAAAGAAAACCATACGTTGAAAATACCCTGGAATGGCAGCAAGATTTATGCAGATACATCGGGAAAGACCGTAGAAGCCGCTGTGAAAGAACTGCAAAGAGCAGTGAAAGAAATCTGCGGTATGGATATGGAAGTGACCGGACAGGAAGAGAAAGCAGGAATTCTTCTGAAAAAGGAGCAGGATAATGTTCTGGGAGAAGAGGGGTATAAAATGCAGTGCCGGAACGGCAGACTGACTGTAACTTCCCAAGGGGAGAAGGGACTGCTTTATGGCATCTTCGCCTGTATCCGTATGCTGCAGACCCAAGAGGAGTTTTCAGCGGAAGAAAAAACAGAGAAGCCTTCCGCTCCCCTCCGAATGTTGAATCACTGGGATAACATGGATGGTTCCATTGAAAGAGGGTATTCGGGAAACTCGTTTTTCTTTGAAGACAATAAAATTCTGGTAAATGAAAGAACCAGAGACTATGCCAGACTGGCGGCTTCTGTGGGAATCAACGGAGTGGTGATTAACAATGTGAACGTGAAAGGCCGTGCAACCTGGCTGATTGATGAGGTTTACCAGAAAGAACTGCAGCAGATGAGTGAAATCTTTGAGACTTACGGAATTCAGTTGTTTTTGAGTCTGAACTTCGCAGCGCCTATGGAATTGGGAAATCTGGACAGCGCAGATCCCTGTAAGGAAGCGGTGCAGCAGTGGTGGAAAGATAAAATGCAGGAACTCTACACCAGACTTCCCAATCTGGGAGGCTTTCTGGTAAAGGCAGACTCCGAGGGCAGACCGGGGCCTTTCACTTACGGAAGAACCCATGCAGACGGAGCCAACATGCTGGCTGATGCCGTGGCGCCGTATCATGGAAAAATTATCTGGCGGTGTTTTGTCTACAACTGTCAGCAGGACTGGAGAGACCGGAAGACAGACCGTGCCAGGTCAGGATATGACAACTTTAAACCTCTGGACGGACAGTTCCGGGAAAATGTTATTTTGCAGGTGAAAAACGGGCCTATGGATTTTCAGGTAAGAGAGCCGGTATCCCCCCTTTTCGGAGGAATGGAAAAGACGAATCAAATGCTGGAAGTACAGATTGCACAGGAGTATACAGGGCAGCAGAGACATGTCTGTTACCTCATTCCCATGTTTCAGGAAGTGTTAAAGTTCCGTACTTACTGTCAGGAAGACAGGGATACGGTGGAAGACATTGTGACAGGAAAAACTATGGGAAATACCAATTGCGGAATGGCAGCAGTGGTCAACACCGGAAATGACGAGAACTGGACGGGGCATGATTTGGCGGCAGCGAATTTCTTCGGATTCGGCAGACTGTGCTTTAACACCGCCCTTTCGGCAGAAGAGATAGCGAAAGAATGGATTGTCTGTACCTTTGGTCATGACAAGGAAGTACAGGAAAAGATACTGAAAATACTGATGATGTCCTGGAAAACTTATGAAAAGTATACTTCTCCTTTGGGAATCGGCTGGATGGTAAATCCCAATTACCACTACGGTCCCAATGTAGACGGCTACGAATATGACCGATGGGGCACTTACCACCGGGCCGACCACCTGGGGATGGGAGTTTGCCGGGGCAAAAAAGGAACCGGTTACGCACAACAGTATCGGGAGCCAAATGCTTCCATGTATGAAAATCTGCAGACCTGCCCGGAAGAACTTTTGCTGTTTTTCCACTATGTTCCGTACACCTATCAGCTGAAGACAGGTAAGACCATGATTCAGCATATTTACGACACACACTTTGAAGGAGCCGAAGAGGCGGCATATATGGCAGACCTCTGGGATTCCCTGAAAGGAAAAATAGAAACAAAAGTTTTTGAGAGAGTGCAGAAACGTCTGGCACATCAGAAAGAGCATGCAAAGGAATGGCGGGACCAGATCAATTCGTATTTTTACCGCAAGAGCATGATTCAGGATGAAAAGCACAGAACGATTTATTAAAAGAGCGAAGAGGAAGGAGACGTGGCGCTGATATGACAAAAACAAAAGAAAAAAAGCAGCCAAAAGTCAAATACAAGGAACATTCCCTGTTGAGACATGTAAGAAAAGAATGGAAACTGTATTCCTTTCTGGTAATTCCCATTCTTTACTATGTAATTTTTAAGTACATACCTGTAATCGGAAACATCATTGCCTTTCGCCGTTACCGGGGCGGTTCCAATATCTTAGGTGATTACTGGGTGGGATTCCGTTATTTTGAACAGTTTCTCACAGACCCTGATTTCTGGCAGGCTTTCTGGAACACCCTGCGGTTAAGTATCGGATACCTTCTGGTACGTTTCCCGGCAACCCTGATTTTTGCCCTGCTTTTAAATGAAATCAGAAAGAAATGGTGGAAAAAGACGGTACAGACGGTTTCCTACCTGCCTCACTTTATTTCTCTTGTTGTGCTGTGCGGTATGGTGAAAGAACTTCTGGCTACCAATGGTCCCATTAACCAGCTCATTGCTTCTTTAGGCGGAGACAAAATCGCATTTATGTCAGAACCCGGATGGTTCGATGCCATTTATATTCTTTCCGGCGTATGGCAGGCGCTTGGCTGGGGCACCATTCTTTACCTGACAGCCATGACAGGTATTAATACCGAACTTTATGAGGCAGCCTCCATGGACGGAGCTAACAAATTCCAGCAGGCTCTTCACGTTACGATACCGGGTATCCTGCCAACTATTATGACGCTTTTGATTATGGACATCGGAGGCATTGTAACTTCAGGAAATATGCAGAAAATTTTACTTTTATACAACCCAATGACACAGAGCAGGGCTGATATTATCGGTACTTTGGTATACCGAATGGGTATCAGTCAGGGAAGCTTCAGTTATGCGTCTGCAGTAGGACTCTTTGAAGGACTTCTGGGATTGATACTGGTCAGCGCAGCTAATTTCCTGTCTAAGAAATTTACAGAAACATCACTGTGGTAGAAAGGAGTGCGGAATATGAATTCTATAAAACCATCGAAATCTTACAGAATCTTTCAGGTATTTAATACAGCGTTGATGATTTTCATACTGTTTATTACCTTATATCCTTTTTTATACCTGGTTGCACAGTCCGTCAGCAGTGATGCGGCAGTAAGCGCAGGAAAGGTTGTGTTCTTTCCGGTTGATTTCACACTGGATACTTATAAATACCTTTTAAAAGACGATTCTTTCTTTAAATATTATGGAAATACCATTCTTTATACTGTAGTAGGAACGCTTATTTCGGTTATCGGCACGGCTCTGCTGGCTTATCCGCTGTCTAAACCAAGACTGCGGCTGAATAAGTTTTTTACACCGTTTGTGGTATTTACCATGTATTTTACAGGCGGTATTATTCCGAATTACATTCTGGTAACTCAGTGGCTGGGGCTGCAGGACAGTATGCTTGCGATTATTCTTCCGGGCGCTATCAGCACTTTTAATCTTCTGGTTATGAAATCCTTCTTTGCAGGACTGCCGGAGGAACTGGAGGAAGCTGCCTCTATTGACGGTATGGGCGTAT
>DXFK01000096.1 GCA_019114495.1 Candidatus Blautia stercoravium | reverse complement strand
GGCTATGGGATATACGGCAAAAGCAGTGTCAGACCACACCCAGAAAGAACTTTTACCGGAAGAAATTTTTGAATTGTTTAAGAAAACCTTTGAAAATAAAATTTCTCCATTCTCTGTTTGTGAGGTACACTTTACCCGGACAGCAGATGGTATGGACGCGGAAGTGACGTCTTCCTTTAATGGAAAAACCATCACGGCCAGGGCGTCAGGAAACGGACGTCTGGATGCTGTGAGCAATGCGTTGAAGCAGGCTTATGATTTGCAGTTTGAACTGGTGACGTATCAGGAGCATGCTCTGGAAAAAAGCTCCAGCTCCAGAGCCATTGCCTATGTGGGAATACAGAAGCCGGACGGAACACTGGCCTGGGGAGCAGGGATTGATGCGGATATTATCAGTGCTTCCATTGACGCTTTGGTTACGGCAATTAACAACCGATAAGTAGAAAATATTATACGAAAAACAAAGATAAAATTGTGCAGAGTGACTAAAAACAAGGCATCAGCTTGACTTTGGGAGGGAAAGTCCTTTATAATTTCAGAAAATCAGTATTAGAAAATACAACAGGCTAAAGGAAAAACGTATGGACATTATATGTGCAATTTTAACCGGTTTTCATTACCTTATGGAGAAGATGGAAAGATTTTCGGCAAGAGTCAAGATTTCAAAAAAGAGCAGAAGAGAAAAAGCAATCTTTCTGTTAGGTGTTATTGCCGTGGCTGCTTTGGATTTTGCCTGCCACGGGGTACATGCCGCAGGATTGCATGAAGTTTATGCAGCCGAAGCGGAAGAAGAGGATGAGGATGAGCCGGAGAAGAACAGCACTTACGGGCTGGATTCCATTGTGGAAGGTGTTTTTATTAGTCAGAATACCCAGACAGAAGTAGAAAAGCTGGGAACCTCTTTTGAAGTGGTGCTGGTAGGACAGCGCATGGGAAAAAGAGAACTGGCTTCAGAACTGGATTTCAGTGACCAGGGTGCCCAGGAAGTGGAAAAGCTTCGGGATAAATCCATAGGGATATCAGAAGAACAGCTGCCCATGTCGGATGAGGATTATAACACACTGCTGAAAATCGTGGAGGCAGAGGCCGGAGGCGAAGATATAAAAGGAAAAATTCTGGTGGCTAACGTGATTTTTAACCGTGTAAAAAACCCTCAGTTTCCATCAACCGTGACGGACGTAGTTTGGGAGAATGTAGCGGGAAGCCCTCAGTTTTCACCTACAGCAGATGGGAGGATTTACACAGTAACTGTCTCTGAAGAAACCAGAGAAGCTGTAAACCGGGCCATTGACGGCGAGGACTATTCCCAGGGTGCTTTGTTTTTCGTAGAAGAAGCGTATGCAGATAAAGGCAATGTTGCATGGTTTAAAAAAGATTTGAAATTTTTGTTTAAATACGGAGTACATGATTTTTATACATATCCGTAAGAAAGGACGGAAATATGCAGGTATTATACAGAAGTACAAGAGGAACAGACAAAGCATATACAGCATCAGAAGCAATTTTAAAGGGGCTTTCAGAAGACGGCGGGCTGTTTGTGCCGGACAGAATACCGGAACTGGAACTGCCGTTGTCCGACTTGGCAGACATGACGTATCAGGAGACTGCTTATGAGGTTATGCGCCGCTTCTTCACAGATTTTACAGAAGAGGAATTGAAGCAGTGCATAAAGAATGCCTATGATGAAAAATTTGACACACCGGAGATTGCTCCCCTGATTGAGAAAAACGGTACTTTTTATCTGGAATTGTTCCACGGAGCAACCATTGCGTTTAAAGATATGGCTCTTTCCATTCTTCCCCATCTGCTGACAACAGCAGCAAAGAAAAATCAGGTGAAGAATGAAATTATAATACTCACCGCTACTTCAGGAGATACCGGAAAAGCGGCTATGGCAGGCTTTGCAGACGTACCGGGTACCCGAATTATTGTGTTTTACCCAAAGAATGGCGTCAGCCCTATTCAGGAAAAGCAGATGGTAACGCAGAAGGGGAAAAATACTTATGTAGTGGGAATTACCGGAAATTTTGATGACGCCCAGACTGGCGTGAAAAAAATGTTTAACGATAAGGAACTGGCGGCACAGCTGGATGCGGCAGGTTTTCAGTTTTCCTCTGCAAACTCAATTAACATAGGCCGCCTGGTTCCGCAGGTGGTATACTATGTCTATGCTTACGGAAAACTTCTGGCGGAAGGAAAAATCCAGGAAGGTGAGAAGGTCAATGTGGTAGTGCCTACCGGAAACTTTGGAAATATTCTGGCAGCTTATTACGCAAAACTGATGGGTCTGCCTCTTGGAAAATTTATCTGTGCCTCCAATGAAAATAAAGTTCTTTATGATTTCTTTTCCACTGGCTGCTATGACAGAAACAGAGAATTTCTGCTTACGAATTCTCCTTCCATGGATATCTTGATTTCCAGTAATCTGGAAAGGCTGATTTACCGTATTGCCGGAAATAACCCAGAGAAAAACAGCCAGCTGATGGCAGGTCTGACAAAAGACGGAAAGTATGAAATTACGGATGAAATGAAGCAGAATCTTCAGGAATTTTACGGAAATTATGCCACAGAGGAAGAAACAGCCGGGGCTATCCGCAGACTGTATGAGGAAACAGGCTATGTTATGGACACCCATACGGCAGTGGCTGAGGCGGTTTACGAAAAATACCGTCAGGAGAGCCAGGACGAGACAAAGACCGTAATTGCTTCCACAGCAAGTCCGTTTAAGTTTACAAGAAGTGTGATGAATTCCATTGATGGAAAATATGATGCCCTGTCTGATTTTGAGTTGGTAGACGAGTTATCCCGGATTGCCGGAGTAAAAGTGCCAAAGGCCATTGAAGAAATCCGCACAGCACCGGTTCTCCATGACCGGGTAATCACAGCAGAGGAAATGCCGCAGACTGTGAAAGAAATTCTGGGTGTATGAGAAAGCTTCGGCAGAAAGAGGAGAGAATATGGAAAAAATTGACCTGGAGTATGCGAAGAAAAGTTTTCAAGAATATCTGCAGTCCTATGACCAGAAGAATGAAAAAATCAAATTAAAGAGAATTCATACCTTCTGTGTGGTGGACGCAGCGGAATATATCTGCAGGCACGAGCAGCTTTCCCAGGAGGATACGAAGCTGGCTCTTTTGATTGCACTGCTTCATGATATCGGCCGGTTTGAGCAGCTGAAGAAATACAACAGCTATGATGACAACATCATGGACCATGCGGATTTTGGTGTACAGGTATTGTTTCAGGAGGGCATGATTCGGAAGTTTATTGATACTCAGGAATATGATGAACTTATCCGTCAGGCCATTGCCAATCATTCCCGCTATGCGTTGCCTGAAATCGCAGATGAGAGAGCGCTTCTTCACTGCAGGATTATCCGGGATGCGGACAAACTGGATAATTTCCGGGTGAAAGCCACAGAAAGCCTGGAAGCACATTTTGATGTGTCAAAGGAGGTTGTGGAGAAGGAAACAGTTTCCGATAATATTCTGGAGGCAATCCGAGAAAATCGGTGCATTTTAAGAGGAGAGAGGACTACACATCTCGATATGTGGGTTTCTTATCTGGCTTTTATCTTTGATTTGAACTTTCCCTCCAGTTTCCGATATATTCTGGAGCATGACTATGTAAATCACAACATTGACCGTATGGAATATGCGTCAGAGGTGACCAGAGGTCGAATGGAAGAAATCAGAAATATTTGTCTGGAATACCTGGAAAAGCGCATCCATGGTTAAAAAGCTGTTAAATTTTTCTGCGGGAATTGTTGCATTTTTGTTGAAATATTTCATATACTAGAGTATAATAACGATAAGAAAAGTCCTGGGGTGTACGAGGCTCCCATTTATTTTGAACCTACATTACTTTAAACGGGATTCCTATATCGCCGTCTCAGATGTCAGGCCGTCATTATGCAGCGGAAGACAGAAGGTTCGGCTGCGGTTGCCCACCTAGCATAAGCTAGGAGTCAGAAGATGGGAAACGGCACTCTGGGATAAAAAATAAGACCCTGAAAAGGGTTTTTTTCATATGAAAAAACAGAAGTTTCAAACATTAA
>DXFK01000095.1 GCA_019114495.1 Candidatus Blautia stercoravium | reverse complement strand
GAATCAAATCTCATGACCTGCGTTATGCCAGCCACCAGATGACGCTGCGGAACACTACGAACATTACCATTGAGATCCATCGCTGTGCCTGCCAGCTTTTTGACCAATTATGGGATGGGACAGCCATCCGGTATCTGGGGATCCACACCAGCCGGGTAAAGGATGGGTTCAACATGCGCCAGTTGGATATGTTTGACACGACAGATTATGAAAAGCTGGAGAAAATGGATGCTGCGGTGGACCGGATTCGTGGACGGTATGGGATCGACTCGGTGAAGCGGGCGGCATTTGTGGGAAGTCCTATTGACCATATGTCCGGTGGAATCTCAAGAGAAAAAAGGACTGTTGATTATAAGAAAATCGGGGTAAAATAGGAGGTAGAGATCTATGAGCATGGGGATTGGAACGAACACCCAGAAACCGGATGAGGGCGAGCTGAAAAGAAAAATGAAGGAAATTGCCTGTTCTGTCTGGTATACGAGCAAAGGCAGAACAATTCCTATGATGTTCAAATATCAAGATGAGGAAGGCGTAATTCATAAAGTTACGCACATTAATGTACAGAAGCAGGCAGAAAAATTTTATTGTGGTATTCCTATTCAGGAGTTCTGCTGTAGTACAGTGGTGGAAAATCAGGAATATCTATTTCGGTTATATTATTATCCGGAGTCGCATTGTTGGAAGGTAAGTTGGGGAGAGGAATAGTGAATAAGCATATTTTAAAATTTCCAGAGGAGGGATTAAAGCAACTGCAGTTTTTTATGGAAGGACTAAGCTTTCCTGTGGCAGTTGCTGCATATACAGAACAGGATATTGTGAAGATCTCTTATCTGGTCCGGCTGCTTCAGAGGGGCGATATTCATAGCACCTATGCACTGTGTATCTGGTGTATCCGTCAGGGGATCATTTATCAGATATTGTTTCGGTTTTCTTTTAAAGCGATGATTAAAAATCCTGTTCGTACCTATGATTATTTACGGCTCCAGAGATTGCTGAAGAAATGCAGGGAACAAACGCTGGGAAAGTCGAGATAAGGAGAAGAAAATGTGTGGACGTTATTATGTGGATGATGAGACGGCAAGGGAGATTGAGAAGCTGGTACGGGATCTGGATAGGAAATTGCAGATAGAGCGCACTGGTGATGTTTTCCCAGCGCAAAATGCTACAATAATAAAAGGGCAGGAGCACCATCTTGCTGCAGAACAGATGAGATGGGGCTTCCCAGGGTTTGAGAAAGGAAAGCTGCTGATCAACGCAAGGGCAGAGAGTGCCCTGGAACGTCGGGCTTTTCGGGATAGTATACAGAACAGGCGTTGCATCATTCCGTCCAGAGGTTTTTACGAATGGAATAAGAACAAGGAGAAGTTCACTTTTGAACGGGAAGATGCTACAGTGCTATTTATGGCAGGATGCTATAATCGATATGAGGATGAGGAAAGGTTTGTGATCCTCACAACGGAGGCAAACTCTTCCGTGGCGCTGATCCACAACCGGATGCCGTTGATCCTGGAGCCGGAGGAGGTGGAGGACTGGGTACTGGATGACAGGGCAACCGAGTATTTGTTGCATAAGACGCCGGGACTGTTAAAGGCTCATGCTGAGTATGAACAGATGCGGTTGTTTTAATGAGGCTTGTCTGGTATGAATACTTGTAGAAGTGGCTATGTTTTTACAAAAATATTCTAGTCGGAAGATGATTTGCCAGAACAGATAAGTGTAATATACTCTAAGCAGCGTCTGTACAGAGAAGCCGGCTGCTTAGAGTATATTATTGTAAGGAGGAATGAATGATGTACACACAGGAACAAAACAGAGAAATTGAGAAGGTTATGAATGCTTTTGCTGATTACATTCGGGATACCCCGCGTTTTGATCTGTTATGGTCAGATAAGGTGGGATATGTATTCCTTGACGGGATTTCTGAGGAGCAGGATGACTTTTGCATGGCGCCGATTATTCTCCGGGATGGTGAAACGCTTTGTGAGGAAATAATCTATCACATCGCTTGTGATGTAGTGGAGGAAAAGGGAAAATCCCATGACCTGCGTTTGTGCGGTCCGGAAGAACGGGAAGAGATCCAAAAGCGGCTGTTACCATATCTGCGACAGCTTCCGGAATATGAACATCTGGTGGAAGAACTGTTTGAAGATTAATAGTCTGCCAGACACAAGAGGAGCCGTCCGTGAGGGCGGAACGGATGTTACTGATCTTAGAATATGGGCAGATGCGGTTATTTTAATGAGGTTGACGTGGTGTTAATGGAAAGAATTTGGTATAATTGAGATAGCAATAAATTGGAATTTGCAGGACTGAAGGCTATAAACTAATAAAAATTTCCTTGTCAAAAAATCTTTGCGTTTATAATAGCGGACTGTAAAAGATGGATTGCTTTTCTTTTTGTTACATTCCACTGATAATATCCTTAGGAGGTAAAACGATGAGTATTGGAAAAACAATATTAAATGTTCGAAAGGAAAAAGGAATGTCACAGGAGGAATTCGGCGAATTATTTCATGTTACCAGACAGACGGTATCAAATTGGGAGAATGAAAAAAACTATCCAGATTTGAATACGTTAGTAACTATGAGTGATATGTTTGAAATTTCTCTGGATAAATTATTGAAGGAGGACAAACAAATGGTAAAAACAATAGATAAGGAAAGATTATACGGGAAGTATTATAAACATAAGCAATCTATTATTGATTTTTTTACAGGTGCTGGTACAGGACTAGTGATTTCGTGTTGTATTTCTCCAGATTCAATTAGAAGAACGGTTATACTTTGCATTGGGATTGCGATGTTTTTAATTGGTGGAGTTAAGAAACTTAGATGGGACAAAGAGGTTGTTAAGTATCTGGAAAAGCAAGAAAAGGAGCAATAAAGATACAAACAAATCCTAAGTTGTAGAGCAGATAATTGGAATTTCTCGGAGAAGTAATATATGGATAAGAAACGGTTGAAACGAGCAGTGGGAGTTGCAATCCCGCTTGCTGTCCTTATAATCGGTATAAGCTATAACAGCTATATTAAGATGCACACTTTCACCCTTTCAGGTGACGAGAGAGTGAAAAGCGAACAGATACAACCTGTTACCGGAAGTGTAAAAGTTACTGGTACTGCTGATACCGATGTTGTATTTACGGATATTGAAAGCGGAGAAACTTATGCAATAGGTTACATTACTTCTGGGACAGGTGGCACAATTAAACTTGAACGAGGAAAATGGTACAGGGTTGAAGGTGTTGGAGAACTTACAGTGAGACCAGTTAATGTTCGTATAGAATAACAACTCCTAATCCGTTTTTGACCGCCATATTTATTACATAAATTTAATCAAACGTAAAAAGAGCCGTCCATAAGACGGCTCGATGTCATTTAGTCCAGTTAGGCTTATCAGTTGGAACTGATAGAAATCTCAAACAGAGGGAGTCGGCTGTTCTTCGGGAACCTTCAGCTCCAGTTCCGCAATCTGCCATTCCATCCAGTCTCCATGTACAACAGCAGTAGCAGACCAGCCTTCCAGAAAGCTGTATTCCCGGTCAGAATCTTCTTGTTCTACCCCGTCCAGGGCGCTTTCATAGGCAGCTTTCATTGCTGCGTACACTTCCTCGTAGTCGGTACTGACGATTGGATCTGTCAGACCGTCCGTATATCCGTGTAAAACATAAATCTTTATCGGTGTATTTCCTTGTGTATTCTTGCAGACATTTGTCATCAGGCGGCCTCCTTTTCACGTCCGGGCCAGGTAATATGGCACTCACATTCGGTCAGCTCAGGATCGTGCTCTAAAGCTCCATAAACTGCCTCCCGCTCTTCGCCGGAATCATATTCCTTGTCCAGTTTAATGACTTCTGCCTGAATAAAGGGAGCGTTTGTATACGAGGCGGTAACAATGCCGTCCTCCATGATCAGCACCACACGGGGCGCCGGTTCTGGATGCGGGCGCAGTTCGCCGTTTAAAATCTGTTTCTCGATTGCATCGATCACGTTCTCCATCGTAACATGATAGGAAACATTGCTGTCCTCCAGTTTCTCATACAGTTCATAGGCTGTACACAGGATATCTGTCTCATGTTCCAGTGTCTGATAGGGAAGGTTACAAAGTCCGATCCTGTCTTGTCGCCGGTCTTCGCATTGCCCGATAAAATCCTGGAAAAAGCAATGCTTTTTGTAGATTTCATGCGCTTCCCGTATTTGCGGAAAAGTTAGTGCAAAAGCGAGTTCTTCAGGTGTTTCATTTCTTTCTAATATCATAACTATTGTTCTCCTTTCTGAAGGAGGGCTGCGCCTGGCAGCACAGCATCCTCCTGTTTCCTGTAAATCAGTAATGTCCCCCGCAGATCCAGCGGCTGGTCTATCCATCCCCCGTCCTGGTAGATCTGTCTGGTCAGGGTATTATAGATGACCGGCGTTTTTTCGATATCCGCAAGGTCAGCCACCAGACAGGTTTCCCGGTCAATATAGGGCCAGAGTGCCGCTTCGATCTCTTCCCGCAGCTTCAGTGCCATCCGGTGGATCTTCGACACGTCATAGTCTCTGGTCAGGCTTTTTCCAATCTCCTTTGGAATCCGGGAGCGGTCAATGGCAGCCTGTACCACAGCTGTCTGTTCATCCAGAGAAAAATTCGGATTGATCAGAAGGTGGTGGCAGGCGACCAGAAGGACAAATTCCTGGACGATTTCCCGGATCTGCGCCTTCAGCTCCTCATAAGGAATACGGTATACGCTCTTTAAAGTTTCCAGAGGAACCCGTTCCCGGTTGAGCTTCAGGGTGGAGAGCAGCTTTTGCAGGCTGCTCCCCCGTTCATAAATATCAGTCAAGCGCACATCACCTCAATCTCTGCCGGACGGCGTGCATAGGTCAAATGGTAAATGGTGTTTTCGGTTTCAAATACGACGCCGTCCTGCGATACCTCCAGGATCTGCTGGACCAGGGAGGTAGACAGGGACCGGGAGCCTGTTAGGATCCATGCCCGCTCATGCAGACGCAGGGTCAGACTGGGGGTGGCGGTCAGATGGATCTGTTTCTTTTTTACTGGCATAGCCGTGATTTTTTCATTCGTCATAAAAGAGTCACACCTCCATTCCATCCAGACTCCGTACTTTTCTGCGGAGGCGGTAGAACCGGCTGTGTA